>JBJERT010000247.1:2322-4214 GCA_051882435.1 Faecalibacterium sp. | reverse complement strand
GGAGACGGTGCAGGAATAAAACGGGGGTTTTTGTTCCTTTTTCGAGAAAAAGGAAGACGGGTTGCGCTTAGCTGATTTTATGCATCGGCCTTGAGCGGCCTCGCAAAAATCAGAGCGCGGCCCCAGCCTCGCCTCCCTGTTTCCGCCGCTGGCGGCGGTCGGCTCCGCTGCGAAAAACTTTTCAATCGGCCCACACATTCGTGTGGGCCATATTTTTTATAAAAGCAAGGCCTCGGCACCGGTTTGCGCGCTCCCGCGCGCGAGGGCTGCGCCCGGCGTCGGCAAAGTGCTGTGTTACAGAAAAGGAGTCTTGGCTCTCCCTATGGGAGAGCTGTCACGGCACAGCCGTGACACTTTTGGTTCTTTTATTGCAAAGAGGAGCCGGATATGATACGATACAGATAGATGGGACTTTTGACGAAATACAATGGAGCGTTTTTATGATCTACGATACCTTGAACAACCTGCCCAACTACCTGGGCATGAGCGAACATCTGGACGCCGTGATCGAATACATCATGGCGCGGGACATCACGACCCTGCCCGCAGGCCGCACCCGCATCGACGACGGGCACACCCTCATCACCGTAAGCACCCTCACGCCGCAGACGAGCGAAAAGGTACTGTTCCAGCGGCACGATGCCCACCTGACGCTGGAAACCGACCTCGAGGGCAGCGATCTGTTCGAGGTCTCTCTGGGCGAGCTGACCGTCAAAAAGCCCTACGACCCCGTGGCCGACACCGCCGCGGGCAGTGCGGGCACCAGCGCCGCCGGGATGCTGTGTGAGGGCCGTTTTACTCTTTTCCTCGCGGGGGAGCCATACCGCTCCGGCCTCAAGGCACAGGGCTGCGGCAAGGTAAAAAAGGCAGTCTTCTTCATCGAGCTGGACGAGGAGACGGAGGACGAAGAAGAAAGCAGCAACGACTGATGCAAGGTCCTGTTTTCCGGTAAAGGAGTCTGACCCATGACCAACGAGCAAGTTTATGCCATGCCCTGCGCAAAAGTCTATTATCTGCTGGTCAACAAGGCCACCCGAAAGGGCCGGACCGAGGCCGAGGTCCAGCAGATCATCCGCTGGATGACCGGTTATTCCGACGCGCAGCTCGCCGAAGCCCTGCAGAATGGCACGACATACGGCGACTTTTTCCGCAACGCACCGCACATCGAACCGGCCTGCCTGCTGGTAAAGGGCAGCATCTGCGGCGTGCGGGTGGAGACCATTGAGGAGCTGCCGATGCGGTATATCCGCATTCTGGACAAGCTCGTGGACGAGCTGGCCAAGGGCCGCCCCATGGAGAAGATCCTGCGCAAGGTCTGACCGCGCTGATTTCGCAGTCCACGGAGCGTAGGTTGTGCGCCGCGGTGTCTGGTGGTATCATTTCTGTAACGACGAAACGAACGACCGTTATGGAAAGGAGTACCTCATGGACACCTATGTGACCGGCAGCGCCATCCGGCGTCTGCGGGAAGAAAAACATCTGACACAGAATGAGCTGGCGCGGCTGCTCTCGGTCAGCAGCAAGACCATCTCCAAATGGGAGACCGCACGCGGCCTGCCCGATATCTCTCTGCTGGAGCCGCTGGCTGCGGCGCTGGGCGTCAGCGTTCTGGAGCTGATGCACGGCGAAGCCGTGACCAACTGCAACCGCTCGGCCAATCTTCTGCGCTCCAAGCTCTACGTCTGCCCCGTCTGCGGCAACGTGCTGCATGCCTCCGGGCAGGCCGTGGTGAGCTGCTGCGGCGTGGCGCTGCCCGCCCAGAGCATCCGGGACGCCGACGAAGCGGACGAGCATCATCAGGTCACCCTCGAACGGGTCGAGGATGAGCTGTTCGTCACCGTGCATCACCCCATGGACAAGACGCACTTTATTTCTTTTATCGCCTGCGTGAC
>JBJERT010000247.1:0-2222 GCA_051882435.1 Faecalibacterium sp. | reverse complement strand
GATATCCGCCACCGGCTCAACGACCGGCTGCTGCAATACGCCGGGCATATCGGGTACAGCGTGCGCCCCAGTCAGCGCAAGCGGGGCTGCGCCACCGAGATTTTGCGTCTGGCGCTGGAGCAGTGCCGCGCACGGGGCATCGAGCGGGTGCGCATCTCTTGTGACCGCTACAATGCCGCCTCTGCCCGGGTGATCCGCGCCAACGGCGGCGTGCCGGACGGAGAGTTGTTCGACCCTGCCAACGGTACCATTACCCAGCGTTTCTGGATCGACGCCAACAAATAACAGACAACGCAAACTCCCGCCCTGCACAGCCGGTAAAAGGCGATGCAAAGCGGGAGTTTTTGTTCCTTTTTGAAAAAAGGAACCGAAAAACTTTTTACACGGCCGGCGTATCCACGCCGGCCAAACCATTCCAGAGGGTATCAGAGAAAACCGTGGATGTGCAGGAGAGCGGCATGCCCATGAGGGTCGCCTGGTTTACGGGAGGGAGCCTTCCACTCCTCTTTATGGCCATACCACAGCACCGACAGCCGCCACGAAGCCGCGTACAGCACCACCATGACGGCCACGATCGCCAGCAGCGTCAGGCCGGTCTGAGCAGTCGGCATCTGGAGCTTTTCCAGCGCGCCGGAATTGAGCAGGACCATCCCCATAGCGGTGAATGCGCCGACGAATACGAGATAGACCATCCGGGCCTTTTCTACGCCGAAACGATAGGTCAGCGGGAGCATCAGTGTCGTTCCCATCAGGGACGCCACAGCCACCTGAACCAGCAGCGAGAGCATTCCGCCAACACTCACCACGCCGGGGAGCACTCCCGTCGCCAGAACCGCCGCCGCGGCCAGCATGACCGAACTTCCACAGCAGAAAAGGCCCAGCAGATATTTGCTTCCGACCACTTGTTCCCGGCTCACGGGCAGGCCGCCTGCATACTCGTTCCAGCCGCTGGTCTGGTCATAGCTGAGCATGGTCATGGGCAGCATCCCAAAGAGCAGCCCGCCGTATAAAAGAAAGAAGCTGCTGTCCTCCTTGAGCGCAATGCCGCCGACTAACAGCATCACCACCGCGATCAGCAGGATATTCTTGCTGTATGCGCGGATCTGATACAGGTCTTTCAAGAGCAGTCCCTTCATGCGTTCTTCTCCCCTTTCACCATCATAACAAACAGTTCCTCAATACTCACCGGCGACAGCGGACTGTCCGCCGGGACACAGCCGCGGTGAACCAGAGCCTCCACGCCATAGGGCGTGACCCGGCGGCCAAAAACAGCCTCCGGCGGCAGCGCAGCCGCCTGTGCCTGCGTACCGTGCCAGAGCGCGTATTCCTCGCGGAGCGTGTCCTTGTCCTCGCAGAGCATCAGCTTGCCCTTGTGCAGGAACGCGATGGTATCACACAGCTTTTCCAGATCGCTCACGATATGAGAGGATACAAGGATGGAATGGTCCTCCTCCCGCGCAAAGTCCAGCAAAAGCTCTGTGACCTCATCCCGCGCCACCGGGTCCAGACCGTTGGTGGCTTCGTCCAGCAGCAGGAGCTTCGGGTGGTGTGAAAGCGCCACGGCGATGCACTGTTTCATCTTCATGCCGCGGGAATACTTGGAAAAGGGCTTGTTGTCCGGCAGGTCGAACTGGCGGCACAGCTCTGCATACCGCCCGGCATCCCAGTTGTGATAGATCCCCTCCATGACCTTGCCGGTCTGCACCGCGTCCAGACAGCCCGGCAGGCCCGCTTCGTCCAGGACCACGCCCAGCTCCTCCTTGAGCGGTACGATGCTCTCCCGACCGCTGCGGCCCAGCAGCTTTACCGTTCCGCCATCCCGCGGGAGCATCTCCAGGATCAGCCGGAGCGTCGTGCTCTTCCCCGCGCCGTTTTCCCCGATCAGCCCGCAGATCGTCCCGCCGGGGACGGTCAGGTCCAGCGGCCCCAGCGTAAAATTCGGGTAGCGCTTCTCCAAACCATGCAGTTCCAGTGCATTCATAGGCTCAATCCTCCCATAGCAGTTCCAGCATCTCCCGCAGTTCTTCCCGTCTCAGGCCGCATCCGGCCGCCAGACGGACCGCCTGCGTGAGGTGCTCTTCGATCTGCTTCAGATGTTCTTCCCGCAGCAGCTCGGTGTTCTTTGGTGCGACAAAAAATCCCTTGCCCGGAACGGCGTACAAAAAACCCTCCCGCTCCAGCTCATCGTAAGCGCGCTTGGTCGTGATGACGCTGATGCGCAG
>JBJERT010000246.1:0-4242 GCA_051882435.1 Faecalibacterium sp. | reverse complement strand
TCGTAGGGCGTGTTCTGGTAGACATAATAGTTCAGCCAGTTTTCATAGAGCAGATGCGCATGGGCGCGCCAGCGGAACAGCGGCGGCTGGGCGGGATCATCGTTCGGGTAGTAGTTCTTCGGGACCGCAATGGGCAGTCCCTTGTCCCGGTCGCGGCGGTACTCGCTGTCCAGCGTGTACTTATCATACTCGGGGTGCCCCGTAATGAAGATCTGACGCCCGTTCTCGGTGCTCATCAGATACGGCCCGGCCTCGTCGCTCTCGGCCAGGATGCGCAGCGCGCCGCAGCCTTCCACGTCCTCCCGGCTGATGGCCGTGTGGCGGCTGTGAGGTGCGTAAAACACCTCATCGAAACCTCGCACCAGCGGATTGGACGGCCGCACCACCCGGTGCTCAAAGACCCCGAATTTTTTCTCCGGCAGCAGCTCCTTGCGCACCCCATAGTGATAATATAATCCCGCCTGTGCGCCCCAGCAGACATGCACCGTAGAATACACGTTCGTCTCGCTGAAGTCCATGATCTCGCACAGCTCCGGCCAGTAATCCACCTGTTCAAAGTCCATCGTCTCCACCGGCGCACCGGTAATGATCATGCCGTCGTAACGGTCGTGCTTCACCTCGTCGAAGGTCTTGTAAAACGCCTCCAGATGCGCGGCCGAAACATGGGTCGCCTCGTGGCTGGCCGTCTGGAGC
This sequence comes from Faecalibacterium sp., assembly GCA_051882435.1. GTDB lineage: Bacteria > Bacillota > Clostridia > Oscillospirales > Ruminococcaceae > Faecalibacterium. Next base: position 3,549 of record JBJERT010000246.1, on the reverse strand, counting down.
AGCGTCATATGGACTTGCAAGGGTGTGTTCGCCAGAAGCCGCGCAAGCTGCGTCTCCGTGGCGATCTTGGTGGGCATCAGATTCAGGATGAGGATCTCCAGCGGCCGGATATGCTGGGCCGCCGCGCGTTCGCGGTGCATGACGAACACATTCTCGTCGTACAGCGCATCATAGGCGGGCAGGGTCTTGGGGATGATCAGCGGCATGACGTCAGTCTCTCCTTTTGTGTGCCGGGAGGGCGTTTTTCCTTTGGGTCCCGGACCGTTTTGCAGCGCCTTGCGGACCTCCGGCGCAGCCGCACCCGCGCGGGAGCGCGGAACGGCTCTTGCATAAAACTCCCGTTGGCCCGGCCCCTTCTTTTGCAAACTGCGAACGCGGTTTGCCAGTGAAAAGTTTTTGCCCCGCTTTTTTCAAAAAGCGGGAAAAACCCCCGTTAAACCTTGTCCAGCGCCTGTGCGATGTCCGCAATAAGGTCCTCGCTGCTCTCAAGGCCGCAGCTCATGCGCACCAGCTCGCCGGGAACGCCTGCGGCGCGGAGCTGCTCGTCGGTCATCTGGCGGTGGGTGCTGGAGGCCGGGTTCAGGCAGCAGGTGCGGGCATCCGCCACATGGGTCTCGATGGCCGCCAGCTTCAGCTCCTTCATGAAGCTGCTGGCCGCCTCGCGGCCGCCCGCCAGACCGAAGGACACCACGCCGCAGCTTCCGTTGGGCAGGTACTTCTGCGCCAGCGCATGGTAGGGGCTGGAAGGCAGGTCACAGTAGCTCACATAGGCCACCTTGGGGTGTGCCTCCAGGAACTGCGCCACGGCCAGACCGTTCTCACAGTGCCGCTTCATGCGCACATGCAGGCTCTCAAGGCCCAGATTCAGCAAAAACGCGCTGTTGGGCGAAGGCGTAGAGCCAAAATCGCGCATAAGCTGCGCCGTGGCCTTGGTGATGAACGCGCCGCCGTTGCCAAAACGCTCCGCATATGTGATGCCGTGATAGCTGTCGTCCGGGGTGCACAGGCCGGGGAACTTGTCCGCGTGGGCCATCCAGTCAAAGCGGCCGCTGTCCACGATAGCGCCTCCCACAGCCGCGCCGTGACCGTCCATATACTTGGTGGTGGAGTGGGTCACGATATCCGCGCCCCACTCGAAGGGTCGGCAGTTGACCGGCGTGGGGAAGGTATTGTCCACGATGAGCGGCACGCCGTGGGCGTGGGCCGCCGCCGCGAACTTCTCGATATCCAGCACGGTCAGCGCGGGGTTGGCAATGGTCTCGCCGAACACCGCCTTGGTATTGGGCTGGAACGCGGCATCCAGCTCCTCGGGGGTGCAGTCCGGCTCCACAAAGGTGGCGCTGATGCCCATTTTGGCCATCGTGACCGAGATCAGGTTGAAGGTGCCGCCATAGATCGTGCTGGACGAGACGATATGGTCGCCCGCCTGGCAGATATTGAACAGCGCAAAGAAGTTGGCCGCCTGGCCGCTGGAGGTCAGCATGGCCGCGGTGCCGCCTTCCAGCTCACAGATCTTGCGGGCGACCGTGTCGCAGGTGGGGTTCTGCAGGCGGGAATAGAAATAGCCGTCGGCCTCCAGGTCGAACAGCTTGCCCATGTCCTCGCTGGTGGCATACTTGAAGGTAGTGGACTGGATGATGGGGATCTGGCGGGGCTCGCCGTTGCCGGGCGTATAGCCGCCCTGCACACAGATGGTATCACGATTCATTTCAGCATACTCCTTTAATAGGTTTATCGTAACAGCACAGTTCCCCGCCGGGGGCTGTGCCCAGGCGGGGAACGGAACGTTGTGTCAATTCCCCGCAGCCGGGGCACGGCCGTTTATTTGCGCAGCCGCTTGTCGCTTCGGGTCGCCCAGAAGGTGCCCACCGTCTGGAACATCTGCACCAGCAGCACCAGCAGCACCACGCAGACGATCATGATATTGGTCTGATAGCGATAGTAGCCGTAGGACAGCGCCACCTTGCCCAGACCGCCGCCGCCGATAACGCCGGACATGGCCGAATAGCCCAGAATGGTGGTCAGCGCAGTGGTCATGCTGGAGATCAGGCCGGGCAGGCACTCGGGGATCATCACCTTCGTGATGATCTGGAAGGGCGTCGCGCCCATGCTCTGGGCCGCCTCCACCACGCCCGCGTCCAGCTCGCGCAGGCTGGTCTCCACCAGACGCGCCACAAAGGGGAACGCCGCCACCACCAGCGGCACGATAGTGGCCTTGGTGCCCACCGTCGTGCCCACGATGGCGCGGGTCAGCGGGAACACGCAGATCATCAGAATGAGGAACGGGATGCTGCGCAGGATGTTGATGACCACATTCAGGATCTGCATCAACCAGGCGGGCAGCGGCAGGATGCCGTCCTTGTCGCCCGCCACCAGCAGCACGCCCAGCGGCAGGCCCAGCAGCAGCGAAAAGCCGGTGGACAGCACCGTCACATAAAATGTTTCCCAGATGGCAAAGCCATAATCCGCGATGGTCATAAGCCGTTCACCTCCTCGACGGTCACACCGGGCTGGGCGCGGAAATACGCCGCCGCCTGTCGGGCGGTCTCGGTATCCCGCGGGAGCCGCAGCAGCATACTGCCATAGCACTGGCCGCTCAGGTCACGGGTGTCCGCGCTGAGCACGCTGACCAGGATGCCCTTTTCCGCCGCAAGGCTGGAGACCAGCGGCTTTTCGGTGGACGAACCGTTGAACACCAGCCGCACCACATGGTCGTCCGGCGCAAAGCTGGACAGGTCCCGGGCCGCGGAGCCGCCGTTGGGGGCCACGAGCCGCCGGGCGGCAGGGGTGCGGGGATTGGCGAAAATTTCTTTGACGCTGCCTTCCTCGACCACCACGCCCGCGTCCAGGATGGCCACATGGTCACAGATCTCCTCCACCACGCTCATCTGGTGGGTGATGACCACCACGGTGATGCCCAGCTTCCGGTTGATATCTTTGATCAGGGTCAGGATGGAGTGGGTGGTATTGGGGTCCAGCGCGCTGGTGGCCTCGTCGCACAGCAGGACCTTGGGGTCGGTGGCCAGCGCGCGCGCAATGGCGATGCGCTGTTTCTGGCCGCCGGAAAGCTGCGCGGGGTAGGCATTGGCCTTGTCGGGCAGGCCCACCACCTCCAGCAATTCACGGGCGCGTTTTTCCGCGTCGGCTTTCTTCACCCCGGCCAGCTCCATGGGGAAGCAGACATTTTTCAGGCAGCTGCGCTGCATGAGCAGATTGAACTGCTGGAAGATCATGGTGATCTGGCGGCGGCGCTCCCGCAGCGCGGCGGGAGACAGCGTCTCCATGGCGGTGCCGTCGATGACCACGCTGCCCTCGGTGGGGCGCTCCAGCAGGTTGATGCAGCGCACCAGCGTCGATTTGCCCGCGCCGGACATGCCGATGATGCCGTAGATGGAACCATCCGGGATGGTCAGGTTGATATCGTGCAGCGCGTTCACCGCGCCGTCCTTCATCTGGAAGGTCTTGGAAAGATGTTTGATCTCGATCACGGAAATGCTCCTTACATGCGGAGAGGGTGGCGGTTTTTTACGAGGGGTTTTGTTCCTTTTT
>JBJERT010000245.1:0-19863 GCA_051882435.1 Faecalibacterium sp. | reverse complement strand
TGTGGGATATGATATTATGTAGTCGTGTTTTTATGCTGATTCCCTGATTTTACCAGATAAAGGAGCGTCTTTTCATGTCCGTGATCGAAATCGTCGGCGGTGTGATCCTGCTGGTCGTGTCCGTCGCTATCATCTTCCTTACCCTGCTGCAGCACACCCATGGTCAGGGCCTGTCCGGTGCCATCAATGGCGCGGCGGGCGGTGCAAACAATGCCCGTCTGACCCCGGCCGATATGATGCTGGCCAAGGTGACCCGCATCGCAGGCGTCGTGTTCTTTGTGGTGGCCATTCTGGCCTGCGTGTTCGCCAGCCGTCTGGCCTGAGCGTACCGATGCAGCCCCGTGGAAAAACGGGGCTGTTTTTCTGTGCCCATATCGTGGAATAACAATAGAGGTAATGGCAGCGCCGTGCCCCGCAGGAGGGTGCGGCGGTAAGAAGGAGTGGGAAAAATATTATGGCAATGCGTGATAAAATTGAGCGTGCGATCCAGAACCAGCCCTGCACCGTCAAGGAGCTGAAGGCCGAATTTGGCGGCGAGCGCGGAGCGGACCGCAAGGTCATGGAGGCTTTGGATCAGCTCGTTCACGAAGCAGTGGTCTGCCAGCGGCAGGGCGTGTTTTTTACGGTGCGTTCCGGCCGGGCAGACAAGGCGCTGCTGTGCAAAGTGGTCAAGCTGGGCAAGAACTTCGGCTTTGTGATGGTCGAGGATGCTCAGACGGATATTTTTGTGCCGGGGCGTTTCATGCGCGGGGCGATGCCTGGCGACACGGTCCTGGTGGAGAAATTTGACCATCCCCGTGTGGAGGGCAGCGACGAGGGGCAGATCCTGGCCGTTCTGGAGGAACACAACGACTTTGTAGGTACCGTGCGCCGCATCGAGGGCAAGCTGAAATTCGTGCCGGATGACTGCCCGGCACTTTCGATGACGCTTGCCCGGGACTGTGAGGGCGGCGCGAAAGACGGCGATAAGGTGGCCGTTGAGATCCTGCTGCGCGGCACCCGCGCGGAGGATCATCGCGTGGGGGTGGCCATGCGTTTTGGCAGCTCGGACGAGGCCAAGCGCTGCGCGAAAGCGCTGCTCTACGCCCAGAATGTGCGCGCGCGTTTCCCGGATAAGGTGCGCGACGAAGCGAAAAAATTCGAGGGCCTGCAGGTGACAGCCGAGGACACCGAGGGCCGCATGGACCTGCGGGCACTGCCGATCTTTACCATCGACAGCGCCGAGACAAAGGATATCGACGATGCCATCAGCCTGACCCGCACAGCGGACGGCGGCTTCGAGCTGGGGGTCCACATTGCGGATGTGTCGCACTATGTCCGTCCGGGCAGCGAGCTGGACGCCGAAGCGTTCAACCGCGCCACCAGCGTCTACTATGCCGATCAGGTGGTGCCCATGCTGCCCAAGCAGCTTTCAAACGGCATTTGCAGCCTGAACGAACATGAGCTGCGGCTTGCGTTCTCCTGCCTGATGCGCCTGGACAAAAACGGTGAGCTGACGGACTACCGTTTTGTCAAGTCGGTCATCCGCAGCCGGGTCAAGGGCGTGTACAGTGAGGTCAATGCCCTTTTCACCGGCACGGCGGATGCCGAGCTGCAGGCCAAATATGCCGAAGTCGCGGCACAGTTCCCCGCGATGAAGGAGCTGTATGCTCACCGCGCCCGCCTGCGCAGGGAGCGCGGCTGCATGGAGATCGAGAGCGGTGAGGTCAAGCTGATCCTCGATGAGGACGGACGCTGCATCGACGTGAAAAAGCGGGTCGAGGGCGAGAGCGAGGCGATGATCGAGGAGTTCATGCTGCTGGCGAACCAGTGCGCCGCCCATTTCGCCAGGATCCGGAAGGTCCCCTTCGTCTACCGCGTCCATGAGGAACCCAACAGCGAAAAGCTGGAACGCCTGCACGCTCTGCTCAAGGCATGTGGCATCAATGACCGTTTTGCCAAGGAGGTCCCGGAACCCAAGGAGCTGAGCGCGATCCTGGAAGGTGTACGCGGCACCGCATATGAAAAGATCATCCACACCGGCATGCTGCGCTGTATGTCCAAGGCAGAATATCAGGCGGTCCCCAAGGGGCACTATGGCCTTGTCCTCAAGGATTATGCCCACTTTACCAGCCCGATCCGCCGCTACCCGGACCTTGCGATCCATCGTATCCTGACCGATCTGCTCAAGGGCACGGACAAAGAGATGATGGCCCTGCGCTACTCCGATTTTGCGGAGAAGGCCAGCAAACAGTCCAGCGAACGGGAAGTGATCGCCATGCAGATCGAACGCCGCGCGGAGGATTGCTACAAAGCGGAGTATGCCCGCCGCCATCTGGGTGAGCAGTTTGAGGGCACCATTTCGGGCGTGACCCAGCGGGGCCTGTTCGTGGAACTGGACAACGGCGTGGAGGGCTTTGTGCCTGCCGCCAGCCTGACCCCTTCGGGTACGCTGCTGACCGAGGGTGTGCGTCTGTCCGACCCCGTTTCGGGAAAGAACTGGAATCTGGGCGACCGCATGATGATTGTTGTCGTGCGGGCAGATGTCAACCTGGGCAAGATCGATTTTGAAGTCGCACCTGCGCGCGCCAGAAATTGAGTTTTGTTCCTTTTTGAAAAAAGGAACCGAAAAACTTTTTACTGGACCCATGCATCCGCATGGGTCTGACGGGGAAGAAAGGGGAGCCGGACCGTGTTCATTCGTCATGCAAAGCTGTCTGATCTGGATGCGCTGGCCGCGATCGAGGCGGCTGGATATCCGCCCGCCGAAGGCGCATCCCGCGAGAGCCTGCGCGGTCGTCTGGCTGCCTGGCCGGAGTGCTTCTGGCTGCTGGAAGAGCAGGGGGAAGTTCAGGCTTTTGTATGCGGATTTGTCACGGATACACCGGACCTGTTGGATGAGATGTACGATGCCCCCGCCATGCACCAGCCCGGCGGCGCATGGCAGATGATCTTCAGCGTGGTCACGGCACCGGACGCGCGGGGCAGGGGCTATGCATCCCTGCTGCTGCGCAGGATGCTGGAGGATGCGCAGTCTGCGGGCCGCAAGGGAGTCGTGCTCACCTGCAAGGAGCGTCTGGTGGGTTTTTACGCCCGGTTCGGCTTTGTGGACGAGGGCGTGTCTGCCTCGACCCACGGCGGTGCGGTATGGCATCAGATGCGGTGCCGTTTCGATAGGGATACCCTGCCTGAGGCGAAATAAAAGATCAGATGACTCCGCTACCAAAAGATGGTTCTTTTTCGGTGGAAAAAAATCGTCAAAATGCCCTTTGCGGTTTTTCGATTTCTGCGGTAAAATAAAGCTACAACGAGTGGCCCTGTGCGTAATTCCAGTTGCGCACAGGGCTGTTTTTCTTTTGGAAAGAGAGGCAAACCATGAAACGCATCCAATCGGCCTGTATCTGCCAGACGCTGCGGTTTTTGCTCAAGGACAATGTTCCTTCCTGCGAAGCCGCCAAGCTGCTGGAGGAAGAGATCGCCAGCTATAAGCGCGGGCTGGAACGCAACCGGACCGAATACCGCATCCTGAGCGAGGAGCGCCAGCCGGACGGCTCGGTGCTGCTCAAGATCGTCAAGCAGTACAATGCCTGTCCGGTGGGCGATTATCTCAAGGCTCCGGCGGAGGAGTGACCATCCGTCGGCTCAGGCTCCCGTTTCAAACGGAAGCGCTTTGCGATCCAAAACAGTATTTGACAGCGTGTAGCCCTGCGGCGTAAATCCGGCTTTGCAGGGCTGCGCGCATTTTTTATGGAAAGGTGAGTGGAACCAATGGAACAAAACAATTCGTATCTAGAGCAGGAGCGCATCGGCACACTGATGCGCCGCTATGCGGTGCCCTGTATCATCTCGCTGCTGGTCGCGGCGCTGTATAACATCGTGGACCAAATCTTTATTGCAAATGCCGATTATCTCGGTTCATACGGCAATGCGGCCAATACGGTGGTTTTCCCGCTGACCGTGGTGGCGCTGGCCATCGCGGTGATGGTGGGGGATGGCTGCTGTGCGTTCGTCAGCATCTGCCTGGGCAAAGGGGATGTCCATACCGCCAAGTGGAGCGTGGGCAACGCGGTGATCCTGGTGGCAGCTTCCAGCGTGGTGCTGGCAGCAGTCTATCTGCTGTTGGCGGAACCGATCCTTACGCTGTTCGGCGGGACCGTCAACGCCGAGACCTTCCGCCATTCCAAGGAATATTTCTTCTATATCTCTCTGGGCGTTCCGTTTTATATGTTCGGTCAGGCGCTCAACCCTATCATCCGCGCCGACGGCAGCCCGAAGTTTGCGATGGTCTCCACGCTGGCGGGCGCGGCCCTGAATATCGTGTTGGACCCCATCTTTATTTTTCCTCTGCGTATGGGCATGGCGGGTGCGGCGATCGCTACCGTGCTGGGGCAGGTGCTTACGGCAGTGCTGTCGCTGTGGTATCTGTTCCATATGAAGGTCATCCGCCCTTCTCGTGCGGACCTGCGCCTGAATGGAAACGTCTGCGGAAAGACCCTGATGCTGGGCATCACCAGCTTTTTGTCCCAGATCAGTCTTGTGGCGGCAATGGCGGCCATCAATAATATGCTGCGGAAGTATGGCGCTTTGGACCCCGTCTTTGGGCAGGAACAGTATGCCCAGATCCCCATGGCAGTCGTGGGCATCGTGATGAAATTTTTCCAGATCGTCATTTCCATCGTGGTCGGTATGGCGGCAGGCTGTATCCCTATCGTGGGCTTCAATATGGGCGCAGGCAAAAAGGTTCGCGTAAAAGAGCTGTTCACACGTCTTTTGCTGTGTGAGGCCGCAGTGGGTGCGGTGGCGCTGGTTCTGGTCGAAGTCTTTCCCCGCCAGCTCATCGCGATCTTTGGCGCAGCGAATGAAAGTATCTATTATACCGAATTTGCGGTCCGCGCGTTCCGCACCTATTTGTGTATGATGGTGCTGGCCTGCGTCAATAAGGCATGCTTTATCTTTCTTCAGGCCATGGGTAAGGCAGTGGAATCCACGGCGCTGTCCATGATCCGCGAGATCGTGTTCGGCGTGGGCTTTGCGTTGCTTCTGCCGCGGTTTTTCGGTCTGGACGGTGTGCTTTATTCCATGCCGGTGTCGGATGTGCTGACCTTTGTGGTGGCAGTCATCCTGATCGTCCAGACCTATCGCCAGCTCGGTACGCCGAAAGGAAAAGACCTCTGACCTTCTTCCTTCCCGCGCGGAGGATATCTGTAAACACCCTGAAAACGTTGGCCCGCACGAATGTGCGGGCCGATCAAAAAGTTTTTTCGGTTCCTTTTTTTCAAAAAAGGAACAAAAGAAAGAAAAAGGAGCGTGACCCTAAAAGATGAAAAACCGTGTCATTACGATCAGCCGCGAGTTTGGCAGCGGCGGGCGCACCATCGGCAAGAACGTGGCCGAACGGCTGGGGCTGCCTTGCTATGACAGCGCATTGATCCATGCGTTGGCGGAGGAGAGCGGCTTTGCCGAGGACTATGTGAAAGATGCAGGCGAATACGCGCCCGGCGGCTTTCTTTCTGCGGCGCTGACCAACCGCGCCTTTGGCCCTACGAACGGCGACCTGCTGTGGGAGCTGCAATACCGCACGATCCAGGGGCTGGCCGAAAAAGGCCCGTGCGTCATCGTGGGACGCTGCGCGGACTACATCCTGCGGGATAAGGCGGACTGCCTGCGGGTGTTTATCCATGCGGATATGGCGTTCCGCGCAAAACGTATCGTCGAGGTCTACGGTGAGCGCGAAGCCTCGCCAGAACAGCGCCTGAAAGAAAAAGACAAACGCCGTGCCGCATATCACCGCTTTTATACGGATATGAAGTGGGGCCATGCCCAGAATTATGACATCTGTCTGGACAGCGGCCGCCTTGGCATCGAACGGTGTGTGGAGATCCTTGCCGAGCTGTACTGAAGGCAAGAACACAAAAACAGCGCCCTGACAGGTTCAGGACGCTGTTTTTCCCTCTATACACAAGCTTGATGGTCAGCAGACGGCGCGGCGGGCAGACATCGGCGCGGAAAGGGGGTCTGCCAACGGCGCGTGAAGCCCCTCGCGATAGTCAAGGTCGCCCTGATCGAGGCCGCGCAGCAACACCTCAGCAGTGGCGATATTCGTAGCGATCGGCACACCGTGCATGTCGCACAGGCGCAGCAGATTCTGCTCGGTCAGGTTGGCGGCATCCGCCTTGAGCGGGTCGCGGAAAAACAGGACCAGATCGACCTCGTCGCAGGCGATGCGGGAGCTGATCTGCTGGATGCCGCCCAGCCGCCCGGAGAGATAGCACTGCACCGCCAGCCCTGTGGCCTGTGCCAGCATCCGCCCGGTGGTACCGGTCGCAATGATCGTATGTTTGGTGAGGATGGCACTGTATGCAGTGCAGAATTGGAGGGCGAGTTCCTTGCGGGAATCATGTGCAAGAATGGCGATCGTCATAATGCTGTCTCTCCTTCTTTATCATTATCGTGTTATGGACGGGCAAGTTGACGCCTGTACACAGACAGTTTCAAAAAACGGGATGAAATCAGATTGAAAACGTTGTCAACATGTTCTGATACAGTTTTACAACGAAAATTCCTCCTTGTCAAGACCTTTTTTGCACATTAGAAGAGAAAAAATAAAAAAGTATGACCATAGATTTGTATGAAATCACATAGTGATGGATACAAGACAAATTTTTTACAGGATTTTTACATGAGAAAATGAAATGTTTCATGATTTCTGTCTTTTAAGAAAAAACAATCCATGCGGCGGACACAAAAATACAGGCTGAGGGAATAACCCTCAGCCTGTGGCGCAAAAACATATTTATAAGCGGAGCAATCACAGCCCCCTGTACGGGAGAAATGACTGCGGGAGGATGCTCCCCTGAAAGCGTCAGACAAAACGGGCAGGCGTCAACGGATCTGCCCGCTGCCCCGGATGATGTATTTATAGCTGCACAGCTCGCCCAGCCCCATAGGGCCGCGGGCATGGAGCTTCTGGGTGGAAATGCCCATTTCGCACCCCAGCCCGAACTCGCCGCCATCCGTGAACCGTGTAGAGCAGTTGACATAGACAGCCGCGCTGTCCACCGCCGCGGTGAAAAGGTCGGCATGAGCGTCGGTCTGTGTCAGGATCGCTTCACTGTGTCCGGTGGAATGGGCCGCGATGTGGGCGACTGCGTCCTCTACGCTGTCGACGACCTTGACCGCAAGGATATAGTCCAAAAATTCGGTGTCGAAATCCTTCGGCCCGGCGGCAGGCCCCGGGATGATGGCGGCGGCGCGCTCGTCCAGCCGCAGCTCTACCGGATGCAGGCCATGAGCAGTGCGGTCAGGCCCCAGCCTCTGTGCCAGACGGGGCAGGAACTCGCCCGCAATGGCAGAATGCACCAGGCAGACCTCCTCCGCATTGCAGACGCTGGGACGGCTGGCCTTGGCGTTCTCAATGATATCCAGTGCCTTCTGCTGGTCGGCGGTATCGTCCACATAAATGTGGCAGATGCCGGTGCCGGTCTGGATGCAGGGCACCTTGGCGTTCTCCACGCAGGCGCGGATCAGCCCGGCGCCGCCGCGGGGGATGAGAAGATCGACGTAGCCCACCGCGGTCATCAGAGCGTTGGCCGAGGCATGGGTCGTGTCTTCGATGAGACAGACCGCGGTTTCGGGCAGACCGGCGGAGCGAACGCCCTGCCGCAGCGCTTCCACGATGGCGTGGCAGGAGCGCCATGCCTCCTTGCCGCAGCGCAGGATACAGGCGTTGCCGCTTTTGAGGGCAAGCGCGGCGGCATCGCTGGTCACGTTGGGACGGCTCTCGTAAATGATCGCCACGACGCCCATGGGCACGGCGGTCTTTTCGATGACCAGCCCGTTGGGACGCTCCACCCGGCGGAGCACTGCGCCCACAGGGTCGGGCAGCCCGGCTACGGCACGGATGCCGTCGGCCATGGCATGCACCCGCGCTTCGCTCAGAGCGAGGCGGTCCAGCATCACTTCGCTGATCTGCCCGCGGGCGGCATCCAGGTCCGCGGCGTTGGCCTCCAGAATAGCAGCAAGGCTGTCAGCGCTGCACAGCGCGTCCGCCATGCCGTGGAGCGCGCGGTCCCGGGTGGCGGTGTCGGCCAGTGCCAGCGTCGTCTTTGCGCTGCGCGCAGCCTCAAGGATCTCCTGTGTCGTCATGATCTTACGTCCTCCTGTTGTTGTTTCATGAGGGGATTGCGACGCCCGGCAAAACGGGTGCCCGCCGGGCGTCCCGCGGCGATCTCATACAAAAGCTCCGGGTGAGAGCCATTGGCAATGACCATGTCCGCGCCCTCGGCGGTGACCATGCGGGCGGCGCGCAGCTTGGTGGCCATGCCGCCGGTGCCCAGCGCCGAACCTGCACCGTCGGCCAGAGCCATCACCTCGGGAGTGATCTCCTCCACCAGCGGAATGAGCCGGGCATCCGGGTGTGTATGGGGATTGGAAGTATACAGGCCGTCGATATCGCTCAAAAGGACCAGAAGGTCCGCCTGCGCACAGCAGGCTACGATGGCGGCCAGTGTGTCGTTGTCGCCGATGGACGTGATCTCGTCGGTGGCAACGGTGTCGTTTTCATTGATGACCGGCAGTGCGCCCAGCTCCAGCAGCCGGGAGAGCGTATTCTGGAAGTTGCGGCGGCGGTCCTCGTGCTCCACGTCTACGCCGGTGAGCAGGATCTGCGCCACCGTATGATTGTAGGCGGCAAACAGCCGGTCATAGGTGTACATCAGCTCGCACTGGCCCACGGCGGCACAGGCCTGCTTGGTGGCCATATCGGTGGGCCGGGAAGGCAGAGTCAGCTTGCCCACGCCCATGCCGATGGCGCCCGAAGACACCAGAATGACCTGATGCCCGGCGTTTTTCAAGTCGCTCAGCACCTTGACCAGTGCTTCGGCATGGCGGATGTTGAGCAGACCGGTGGGATGGGCCAGCGTTGACGTGCCCACTTTGACAACGATCCTCATACCATCAGCCCTTTCCCATTTCTTTGGTCTTAGCGTATGCGGCCAGCACGGCGTCGGTCACTGCGCCGCGGAACGCGCGCTCCTCCAGCACACGCACCCCCTGGATGGTGCTGCCGCCGGGGCTGCATACGGCATCCTTGAGCGCGCCGGGATGCTGTCCGCTCTCCAGAACCAGCTTCGCGCTGCCCAGCAGCATCTGGGCGGCGTATTCCTGCGCTTTGGCACGGGGCAGGCCGCAGGCCACGCCGCCGTCTGCCAGCGCCTCGATAAACTGGTACGCCCACGCCGGACCGCAGCCCGAAACGCAGCTTGCCGCGTCGATGAGTGTTTCCGGCACCGCATCCAGCCGCCCGGCGGGGGCCATCAGACGCAGGAAGGCCTCCGCTTCCAAAGCGGTCACATCTGCCGTGCAATACTGGATCATACCCGCGCCCACCGCGGCAGGAGTGTTGGGCATGATGCGGATGACAGGGTAGTCACCGCCCGCCATCTCACGAATGCGTGCGATGGACAGACCGGCTGCCATCGTGCAGAGCACGAAGCGGTCTGTGCGCCCGGCAAGCTCCGCACGGAGCGAGGCCAGCAGGTCGGCCATCATCTGCGGCTTGACCGCGAGAAAGATCAGGGAACAGCTCCGGGCCACTTCGCTGTTCGAAGCCACACGGCAGTTCAGCTCTGCGGCCAGCGCTTCGGCCTTGGCGGGGGTTCGATTCGCCAGAAAAACAGTCTGAGGGTCGGCAGCTTTGCATACTGCGCGCGCAATGGCGCCGCCCATGCTGCCGCAGCCCAGAAAACCGATGGAGTCCATCATAGGATGTTGCACTTCCTTTACAAAGTAAGATCAGAAAAGAACTTCTTCCATTTAACCACAGCCCGGGATAAAATCAAGGGTTTTGCGCCCATTTGCCCCATAAAATGCGTTGCTGCCGTAGGTTTTGACAATTCTGTCAGCGCGGAATTTGCTTTATTTGGGTGAAGTGCTATTGACAAGCTGTTCCAGAATTTTTATAATAGAATCAACGAAAGGCGACGAGGCCCAACGAGGGGTCTCGCCGCCTTTTTGTTTTTTCCGGTGGGAAATGACACGCCGCGCGGTGCGGCACATAGACAGAAAAAGAGGGGGATCTCATGGATCAACTCATACGGCACCAGCAGACCATCAACGACCAGCTTGCGCGCTACGGCGTCAAGTTTGGACTGTATAAAAACGGCACCTTCCAGGAGCGGCTGTTCCCGTTCGATCCGTTGCCGCGGGTCATCACGGCGCAGGAGTTCATACAGTTGGAACGCGGGCTGACCCAGAGGGTCATCGCACTGAACCTGTTCCTGAAGGACGTTTACAGTGACAAAAAGATCATCCGCGACGGCATCGTGCCCGAGGATTTCGTGTTCGCGGGCAGCGGCTATCTGCCCCAGTGCGAGGGCTTTGTGCCGCCAAAAGGCATCTACAGCCATATTTCCGGCATCGACCTTGTGCAAGCAAAGGACGGCGGATGGTTCATTCTGGAGGATAACCTCCGCATCCCCAGCGGCGCATCCTATCCGCTCATTGCGCGGGAACTGTGCCGCCGGTGCAGCCCCGATACGTTCAGCGCCAGCGATATCGTGGACAACCGCAACTATGCCCAGCTCCTGCGCCATATGATGGACAGCGTGAACACCGGCGGCGTAAACGTCATCTTTACGCCCGGTCGGTACAACGCGGCCTATTTCGAGCACAGCTACCTCGCCGAAAAGACCGGCGCGGAGCTGGCCGAATGCGGCGACCTCTATGTCGAGGATAACAAAGTGTACATCAAGACCGTCCGCGGCGGCGAGCGGGTGGGCGCCATCTACCGCCGTATCAGCGACGAATACCTCGACCCGCTCTGCTTCAAGCCGGAGAGCCTGATCGGGATCCCGGGCGTGATGGATGCTTACCGCGCGGGCAACGTGGCGCTGATCAATGCGCCGGGCAACGGCGTGGCGGACGACAAGGGCATCTATTACTTCGTCCCCAAAATGATAAAGTATTACCTCGGCGAGGAGCCGATCCTGAACAACGCCCCGACCTATCTGCCCTTCTACGAGGAGGACCGGCGTTATGTACTGGAACACCTCGAAACATTGGTGGTCAAGGATGTGGCGGAGGCGGGCGGCTATGGCGTGGTATTCGGCCGTGATATGACCCGGCAGCAGCTGGAAGATTTCCGCGAGACTATCCGCCGGGAGCCGCGGCGTTTCATTGCGCAGGAGGTCATCGATTTCCTGGACCTGCCCATCATGGAGGGCGGGGAACAGGTGATGCGAAAGGCGGACCTGCGCGCGTTCGTACTGAGCAGCGGTGAGGATACCCAGGTGTGGCCCAGCGGCCTGACGCGCTTTTCGCGCAACCCGGACAGCTTCGTCGTCAACAGCTCACAGGGAGGAGGATTCAAAGACACATGGGTATTGTCTCGATGAACAAGGCCAGCCGTCTTTACTGGCTGGGGCGCTATACGGAGCGCGTTTTTACCGGTTTGAAACGGGTGAAGGATATTTATGATGCCAGCGTGGACGGAAGGGAAGCGGACTTCGTTACCTACTGCCACCGGCTGGGCATCCCCTGCAATTATGCAGATACTTCGGATTTCTGCCGCCGTTACTTTTTCGATGCGCAGAATCCCAACTCGCTGGCGGCAAGCCTGGTCTATGCCTACGACAACGCCATCGTCCTGCGGGATACGCTGACCACCGACACGCTCTCTTATATCCTCATGGCCATGAGCGCCATGGATAAGGCGTCGGAGTGCGAGAACCCCGGTGTGCCGCTCCAGTGGGTCACGGATGATATCATGGCGTTCCGCGGAAGCTGTGAGGAAAATATTTTTGATGAAGAGACCCGGACGCTCATCAAGCTGGGATCCAGCGTGGAGCGGGTGGACCTCTATCTGCGCCTTGGGGTGGACCCGGCGCTGGTGCGGCGGGAGTTCGAGCGGCTGTTCAACCGCCTTTATAAGACCCGCCTCGTGCCCGATAAGGATAATCTGGCATTTCTCGTGGATGCGCTGCTGGACAGCTCCAAGCCGGATGCTACGGCCTATGAACTGATCGCCGCGCTGGAGGGATTGTTCCTCGACCTGTGACAGACCTCTGCACAAGACCCGGTGTTTGTGGTACAATATCTCCTGAAAAGGTGGCTCCGGCCCCACAAAACACACGGACGAGAGGAACGTTATGACAGAATGGGAATTTCAGTTCAAAACGGCGCTGGAGTTTTCCGCGCCAGTCACACAGCAGGTGTTCTCGCTGCATTGCCTGCCGATGACCGATGCGGTGCAGCGTCTGGAATCTTTTGGAATACGGTTGGACCCAGCGGTGGGCTACGAGCTGCGCCGGGATGGCTTTGACAGTTGGGTGGTGTGCGGCTCCTGCCGCGAGGCGCATACGCGGTTTGTGTATACCGCCCATGGGATCGCGCGGGTAGACCTGGCCTGCCGCACACCCGAAGCGCCGAACCCTGTCCTGCGCCATCCCACCGCGCTGACAGAACCGGACGAGGCAGTGTGCGCCTTGTGGCGCAGCCTCCCTCTGGAAGGAAAATCTCTGCGCGCGCAGGCGGAGCTGCTCAACCATGCTGCGGCCGGCGCGCTGCGCTACACCCCCGGCGCCACAGGCAACCAGACCACTGCGTCTGCTGCCCTGGCACTGGGACAGGGGGTCTGTCAGGACTATGCACATCTGCTTCTGGCGCTGGCAAGACAGTCCGGGTTCGCGGCGCGGTATTGTATGGGATTGATCCCCGGCGAGGGCGCGACCCATGCATGGGTGGAGCTGGCTCTGCCGGAAGGCTGGTGCGGCTTCGACCCCACACAGGACGCAGAAGCGGGGGAGGACCATCTGCGCTTTGCCGTGGGACGGGATGCTGCTGACTGCCCCGCCGAGCGCGGTGTTTTTCGGGGAAATGCGTCGCAGACCATGCAGGTGGAGATGCTGCTGCGTCAGCGCTGATCTCTCTTTTTCAGCAAGGCAATGAAGCCGAGGCTCCTGTGCAGCGTTGGCAGGAGCCTTTTTTCGACGATACGCTGCGTTCATGGGGCGCAGCCCCAGCGCGCGGGAGCGCGCAGACCGGTGCTGCCGGACTGCCGTCAAACCCGAAAACTCTCCCGCCCATCGCGCAGGCGATGGGCGCAGTAAAACGCTTTTTCGGTTCCTTTTTCTCGAAAAAGGAACAAAGACAGGAGTGTGTAAGAATTATGGAACAAACCGTAGCCAGCATCTCGCTGGCAGTGCATGAACAGCTGGAGCTGAAAAAGAACCGTCTCGCGCCGCAGCACGGCCGCGACGGCGGCAAGCGCCTGTGCGTTGTCACGGGCGTACACGGCGACGAGCTGGAAGGTCAGTATGTCCTCTATCTGCTCAACCGCCGCATCCAGGAGCACCCGGAGTGGCTGACCGGCACTGTGGACCTGTATCCGGCGGTCAACCCGCTGGGCATCAACACCATCCAGCGCGGCATCCCGCTGTTCGATCTGGATATGAACCGCATTTTCCCGGGCAATACCGACGGCCCCATGGCCGAATATTACGCGCATCAGGTGGTGGAGGATATCCGCGGAGCGGACATCGCGGTGGATATCCACGCCTCGAATATCTTCCTCAAGGAGCTGCCGCAGGTGCGCATCTCGGAGGAGACGGCCCCCGCGCTGGTGCCGCTGGCCGAACAGCTCAACGTGGACTTTGTATGGGTCCACGCGGCAGCAACCGTTCTGGAAAGCACTCTGGCCCACAGCCTGAATACCATCGGGACCAACTGCCTCGTGGTGGAGATGGGCGTGGGCATGCGCCTGACCCCCAGCTACGGCGAGCAGCTCGTGGAAGGCATCCTGAATCTGATGAAAACGCAGGGCATGTGGGAGGGGCCGGTGGCTCCGCCGCGCAAGCCCATCGTCAGCCGGGACGAGGTGGCTTTCATCAACGCGGACAAGGCGGGCATCTTTATCCCCAGCGTCCAGCATAACGGCATGGTCCGGCAGGGACAGGAGCTTGCCGTCATCGCCGACCCGCTCACAGGTGAGGTGCGCCAGACCCTGATGGCTCCGGCGGATGGGCTGCTGTTCACGCTGCGGGAATACCCGGTGGTCTATCCGGGCAGCCTGCTGGCGCGCATTCTGACAGGAGGGCTGGACGCATGAGACAGGAAGTTTTGTATACGCTGGAGACCCCTTACCGCCAGCGGTTCGAGATCGAGGGTTTCCGCTTCGGCAGCGGGGAGAAAGCCTGTGCCATCGTGGCGGGCGTGCGCGGCAACGAGGTGCAGCAGATGTATGTCTGTGCCAAACTGGTGCAGCGTCTGCGCCAGTTGGAAGAACAGGGGAACATCGCCCCGGGGTGTGAGCTGCTGGTGGTCCCCTGCGTCAATCACTTTTCCATGAACGTGGGCAGCCGCTTCTGGGCCATGGATAAGACCGATATCAACCGGATGTTCCCCGGCTACGATCAGGGCGAGACGACCCAGCGCATCGCGGCGGCGCTGTTCGATGCCGTGCAGGGCTATAAATATGGTATCCACTTTGCTTCGTTCTATCTGCCGGGCGACTTCGTGCCCCATGTGCGCATGATGAATACCGGGTTTCAGACCGCGAGCCTGGGCAACCTGTTCGGCCTGCCGTTCGTCGTGATGCGTGAGCCGCAGCCCATCGACACCACCACCCTCAATTATAATTGGCAGGTGTGGGAGACCAACGCCTTCAGCGTCTACACCAAGGAGACGGACGAGATCGACGAGGAGAGCGCCCGTCAGGCAGTGGCGGCGGTGCTGCGCTACCTGAGCCGGGTGGGCGTACTGCGTTATCACTGCCACAGCGGTTTCCTGTCCACCGTGGTACAGGAGAGCGAGATGGCCAATGTCCTGACCCCGGCGGGCGGTATCTTCCGGCGGTTCTGCGCGCCGGGCGATGAGGTGGAATATGGCCAGAAGCTGGGCGTCATCCTCGACCCGTTCACTGCGGAGCCTGTGGCGGAGATCACCTGCCCGACCAGCGGTGTGCTGTTCTTTGCAATGAAAAAGCCGCTGGCTACAGAGCACGAAGTCGCCTTCAAGGTCATCCGGCGGCTGCATGGATGACCGACAGGTGTATAAAAAATTCATAAAAATTCCAATTTGGACGCTTGAACTCCGTCCGCACCCGGTAGTATAGTAGGATATAAGAGGGGAATGCCCCCTTTTCCGGCCCGCATGGGCCTGGCTTCTCTACGGAAAGGATGGTATCACTGTGTCACAGACGACCAAGCGTGCGCTCGAGGCCTCGCTCAAAAAGCTCCTGCTGAAAAAGCCGCTGAACAAGATCACGATCAATGATATCACAGAGGACTGCGGCGTCAACCGGATGACGTTTTACTATCACTTCAAGGATATCTATGACCTTGTGGACTGGATCCTGGTCGAGGATGCCGCCAAGGTCATGGAAGGCCGCCGCACGTTTGATACATGGAGCGAAGCGTTCTATCAGCTCCTTCAGGAGATCCAGTCCAACAAAACGCTGGTGCTGAACGTCTATCGTTCGATGAGCCGGGAGCAGGTGGAAGTCTATCTTTACAAAATGGTAGACCCGCTCCTGCGGGAGTTCGTGGACCGGGAGGCCGTCGGGATGCGCATCGCGGAGGCAGACAAGCAGTTCGTCGTGGATTTTTATAAGTATGCCATGGTGGGCATCGTTCTGGAATGGATCCGCAAGGATATGAAAGAGGAACCTGCGGCCATCACAGAGCGGCTGAACACGATGATGCGGGGCGATCTGCATCGCTCTCTGAGCCGCTTCCGCGCGGACCGACCCACGGAAGAAGGATGACATTTTTCCTGCTTTCTTGAAAGAAAGCGGGGCAAAGAACTTTTTACACGGCCAGCACATCTGTGCTGGCCATTTTTGGGATCCGCGCCAACAAAAATCCCGTTTTGATAAAAAATCCAACAGCTTTCGCGCCTTGATGGAAAAAGCATCACGGCGCTTTTTCTGTTTATGGCACTCTGCCAGGGGGAATGGTAAAGTAATGGCATCAGAAAAATGAATGCTCTTACGGAGGTTATGATATGTATTATTCCAGTGGCAATTACGAAGCCTTTGCCCGTCCGCAGAAGCCGGAGGGCGTGGACCGCAAATCGGCCTATATCGTCGGCACAGGTCTGGCGGCGCTGACCGCAGCCTGCTATCTGGTGCGCGACGGACAGATGAAGGGCGGCCGGGTGCATATCTTTGAAAAGGACGCCATCCCGGGCGGTGCCTGCGACGGCTACGAATATCCGGGCGTGGGTTACGTCATGCGCGGCGGGCGCGAGATGGACAACCACTTCGAGGTCATGTGGGACCTGTTCCGCTCTATCCCTTCGCTGGAGACCGAGGGGGCCAGCGTGCTGGATGAATACTACTGGCTGAATAAGCGTGACCCGAACTATTCCCTCTGCCGGGCTACCGAGAAGCGCGGACAGGACGCCCACACCGATGGGAAGTTCGGACTGTCAGACAAGGGCTGCATGGAGATCATGAAGCTCTTCTTCACGCCGGACGAGCAGCTTTATAACAAGCGCATCACGGATGTGTTCGACGACGAGGTGCTTGGCTCCAACTTCTGGCTGTACTGGCGCACGATGTTCGCCTTCGAGAACTGGCACAGCGCGCTGGAGATGAAGCTCTACCTCAAGCGCTATATCCATCATGTGGGCGGCCTGCCAGACTTCAAGGCACTGCGCTTCACGAAATATAATCAGTACGAATCCCTGATCCTGCCGATGATCAAATATCTGGAGGGCTTTGGTGTACAGTTCCACTTCAAGACCAAGGTCACGAATATCGAATTTGATATCCAGCCCGGCAAAAAGCAGGCGCGCCGCATCGACCTGCTGGTGGAGGGGCGCGAGGAGCAGATCGACCTGACGGAAAATGACCTTGTGTTCATCACTCATGGCGGCTGCGTGGAAAGCTCCTCCATCGGTTCCCAGAACCAGCCCGCCGCGTTCGACCCCACGCTGCGCCCGGGCAACGGCTGGGACCTCTGGAAGAAGATCGCGGCGCAGGACCCTGCCTTTGGCCGGCCGGAGAAGTTCTGCTCCAATCCCGAGCAGAGCAACTGGATGAGCGCCACGGTCACGACACTGGATGAGCGCATCGTGCCGTATATCCAGAATATCTGCAAGCGCGACCCCTTCAGCGGCCGGGTGGTCACGGGCGGCATCGTTACGGTCAAGGATTCCGGTTGGCTGATGAGCTGGACCTTCAACCGTCAGCCGCAGTTCCGTGACCAGCCCAAGGGCCAGCTGGTGGGCTGGATCTACGGTCTGTTCACCGATACCCCGGGCAACTACGTCAAAAAGCCCATGCGGGACTGCACCGGCAAGGAGATCTGCATGGAGTGGCTCTATCATCTGGGTGTGCCGGAGGACCAGATCGAAGATCTGGCAGAGCACAGTGCCAACACCGTGCCGGTCATGATGCCGTATATCACCGCTTTCTTTATGCCGCGGGCCGCGGGCGACCGCCCCGCCGTGGTGCCGGAGGGCGCGGTCAACTTTGCCTTCCTGGGGCAGTTTGCCGAAACGCCGCGGGACACCATTTTCACCACCGAGTATTCCATGCGCACCGGCATGGAGGCAGTCTACACGCTGCTGAACATCGACCGCGGCGTGCCGGAGGTCTGGGGCAGCACCTATGATATTAGGGATCTGCTCAACGCGACGGTCCAGCTCCGCGACGGCCGCCCGCTGAGCGACATGAAGATGAACTGGGTGGAGAAATTCGCGCTGGGCAAGGCACTGGATAAGGTGAAGGATACAGACATTGGCAAGCTACTGCGGGAATATCATATAATTTAAGGAGAAGCAGGGCAGGGGGGCGGCGGGCTGGGAACCGGAGAAAAGCCCGCCGCCTCCGGGCCTGCCACACGAACGCCGGGGGAAGAAATTCACGACAGCGAAACACAGCCCAAATAAAACGCAAACCCCGACCTGATAAAACAGGCGCGGACGGGGCAAGCCCCGCGCCCACCCCATCACAGGAAGGAGAAGAAAAAAATGAACACGACTTTTGAGGAACTTTCGCACAAGATGCAGCGCACCGCTGCCGAAAAGCTGGTGGAACTGGCTTTGTCCCATGTGAATCGGGACCGGGAAAAAGCCTATCTGCAAATGGTCGACCTGGCCGAGCAGTTCTATGGCAGTTCGTTCACCCCGGAGGATTACGATAACGTGCGCGCCGCGATCCGCGACCCGGACAATAAATGGATACGCTATATCGACCGCGTATTGGATGAGACCGCGCCGCATGTCGCAAAAATGACTGCGCTGAACCTGGGCTTTGAGGCATTTTTCCGCGGCACCAAAATGATCCGCAAAAACCGGGAGGTCTATCAATGTAATATCCCGTGGCTGATCCTGTTCGACCCTACCTCCGCATGCAATATGCACTGTGCGGGCTGCTGGGCGGGCGAGTATGGCAACCGCAATAACCTCAGCTTTGAGGATATGGACCGCATCGTCACGCAGGGCAAGGAGCTGGGCGTTTATCTTTATATGCTGACAGGCGGCGAGCCGCTGGTGCGCAAGGCAGATGTGCTGCGTCTGGCCGAAAAGCACAACGACGTGCAGTTTGCGATTTACACCAACTCGACCCTGATCGATGAGGCTCTGTGTCAGGAAGCCGTGCGTCTGGGTAACCTGGCATTCATGCT
This sequence comes from Faecalibacterium sp., assembly GCA_051882435.1. Classification (GTDB taxonomy): domain Bacteria; phylum Bacillota; class Clostridia; order Oscillospirales; family Ruminococcaceae; genus Faecalibacterium. The sequence continues at coordinate 1,255 of JBJERT010000245.1, read as the reverse complement.
TTCCATCGAGGGAACGCCCGAAACCAACGATGCCCGCCGCGGCGAGGGACATTATGCCGCCGTGATGCGCGCAATGGATCTGCTCAAGGCGCACGGCCTGATCTTTGGCACCTCGATCTGCTATACCCGTGCCAACATCGACGCTGTGACCAGCGACGATTTTTTGAAGATGATATCGGAAAAGGGCGCGCGGTTCGGGTTCTATTTCCACTATATGCCCGTGGGCAACGCGGCGGTGCCGGATTTGCTGCCGACGCCGGAGCAGCGCAGATACATGATCGACCGCATCCGGTATGTGCGCTCGCAGGAATGCCCCATCGAGTTCTTCCCGATGGATTTCCAGAATGACGGCCAGTATGTGGGCGGCTGCATCGCGGGCGGACGGAACTATTTCCATATCAACTCTGCGGGCGACGCCGAGCCGTGCGTGTTCATCCATTACTCCAATGCAAACATCCACGAAAAGTCGATCCTCGAGATCCTGCACAGCCCGCTGTTCATGGCCTACCGCGATGGTCAGCCATTTAACAAGAATCATCTGCGCCCCTGTCCGATGCTGGAGAACCCGGACCTGCTCCAGAAGATGGTCCACGACACCGGCGCACACAGCACCGACCTGGAATCTCCCGAAACAGTGGAGCACCTGTGTGCCAAGTGCTCCCAGTACGCAGCCGACTGGCAGCCCGCCGCAGACGAGATCTGGTCCCATACCACCATCGGGGCGTCTGGCTATGAAAATTACAAGGACTGGAAGCCGGAAGAACGAGGGTGACGGGGTTTTGTTCCTTTTTGAAAAAAGGAACCGAAAAACTTTTCAATGCGCCCATCGCCTGCGCGATGGGCGGGAAGGTTTTCCGGGAACCGGCAGTTGGAACGAATCGGCTTGCGCACTCCCGTGCGCGGGGGCTGCGCCCAGGATCGGGCAGGCGCGGCGGTTTCGCCGTGAGCACTGGGATCCTTTTGCTGGTCGGCTTCTGCCATAAAAATCCCCGCTGCCGGAAAGAAGCCCGGCGGCGGGGATCTTTTATCGTTTGGAATCGAACTGTTTCTGTTTTGATGGCGCAGCCACAGCGCACGGGAGTGCGCAAGCCGGTTTGGCCCAACTGCCGGCTACCCTAAAACTTTCTGCAAAACGCGAATGCGTTTTGCGATTGAAAAGTTTTTTCGGTTCCTTTTTTTCAAAAAAGGAACAAAAACGTTCCCTCGCGTTTACGCCGTGAGCGCGTTCAGGACGGCTTTTTGCAGATCGGTGATG
>JBJERT010000244.1:0-4379 GCA_051882435.1 Faecalibacterium sp. | reverse complement strand
CCCTCGCGCTGAGCGGAAAGCCGTCCAAGCCGTGCCAGGCCGTGCTCGTCGGGCTTTTCCTCCTCGGGAGGCTGAACGGGAGTGAGGCGTATCTCGGTGACGCGGCGGCGGGCGGTGCGGGTGACGACGCCGTCGTACTCGCCCAGCGTGAAGCAGTCGCCCACCTTGGGCAGGTGGCAGGTCTTTTCCTGCACCAGACCGTTGACCGTGTTGGAGTCGATGTCGTCGTCCTCCGGCAGGCCCAGCAGCTCATAGAGGTCATCCACGCCCGCAGTGCCGGAGACCAGCCAACTGCCGTCGGACTGCTGGCGGAAATCCTGAGTGGCTTCGTCGTGTTCGTCCCAGATCTCGCCCACCAGCTCCTCCAGGATATCCTCCAGCGTGATGATGCCCTCGGTGCCGCCGTATTCGTCCACCACCACCGCCATGTGATGATGCTGTTCGCGCAGGGTGCGCAGCAGGGCGGAGATCTGGGTGGAACCGGTGGTGTACAGGGTCGGGGCGATCAGGTCCTCCAGTGTGGACTGCTTTTTCAGCCGGGCCAGATAGAAATCCTTTTCATGTACCACGCCGATGATGTTGTCGATGGTGCCATGATAGACGGGCAGACGCGAGTAACCCGATTCCGCAAAGGTGTTGGCCAGTTCGTCCATCGTGATATCATCCTCTACCGCCACCACGTCCACACGGGGGGTCAGGATCTCCTCCACCTCGACGTCATCGAACTCGATGGCGCTGCGGATGAGCTGGCTCTCGCGGTCGGTCAGTTCGCCGTCATTCTCGGCCTCGCTCACCATGGTGATCAGCTCACCTTCGGTGATGGTGTCGCTCTCGGTGCTGTGGAAATAACGCCCCAGCACCTTTTTCCACTGGGAGAACAGCCAGGTCAGCGGGGTGAGCACCGTCATCAGCGCCTGAAGCGCCGGTGCGACTGCTGTGGCGATGCGCTCCGGGTTCTCCTTGGCCAGCGTTTTGGGCGTGACCTCGCCGAAGATCAGCACCACCACCGTCAGCACTACGGTAGACAATGTGGCGCCGCGCTCCGGGCCGAAATAGCGGGTGAAGATGATGGTGGCCAGCGAAGCCGCCGCGATATTGACCACGTTGTTGCCGATCAGGATGGAGGAGAGGAGCTTGTCGTACTTCTCCGACATCGCCAGCACACGGGCGGCGGAGGCGTCGCCATCCTCAGCGCGGCTCTTGAGGCGGATCTGGTTCAGAGAGGAAAAGGCGGTCTCGGATGCGGAGAAGAAGGCCGACAGTGCAACCAGCACCACCAGCGCAGCCACCAGCGTAATACTGCCATCGTCCATAATAGAGGGAAATCAACTCAGCTTTCTTTTTTGAAATTTTGATTTGAAAAATGTGCTTTCCACCGTTGCCTTCGACGATGAAAAGCACATGTTCAAATCTAATAATACCATATTCTTCCCCCCGGCGCAAGCACTGGACCGGCGGCCGGGGGAAAGAATGTGTAAATTGTGCGTGAATAAACGACTCAGCGCAGGATGAGCGCGCCGTTTTCGCAGTCCACAGTCAGGGTGCTGCCCTCGGTGTAGCTGCCACGCAGGATGGCCTTGGCGATCAACGTCTCGACCCGGCTCTGGATAAAGCGCTTGATGGGCCGCGCGCCATACACGCTGTCATAGGACGAATCAATGATGAAGTCTTTGGCGGCGGTGGTGACTTCCAGCCGGAGGTGTCTGCCCTCGTCCATACGATGGCGCAGATCATCCAGTTGCAGATCCACGATGGCGCGGGTCTCCTCCTTGGTCAGGCTCTTATAGTAGACGATCTCATCCAGGCGGTTGAGGAACTCGGGGCGGAACTTGGAGCGCAGCAGCAGGTCGATCTGATGGCGGGCCTCGTCGCTCAGCTCGTTGGAGCCGGAAGCGCGGCCGGATTCCAGATCGTTCAGGATGATGTCGCTGCCCAGGTTGGAGGTCAGGATGATGACCGTGTTCTTGAAGTCCACGGTGCGGCCCTGGCTGTCCGTGATGCGGCCATCATCCAGCACCTGCAACAGGATGTTGAACACATCGGGGTGCGCCTTTTCCACCTCGTCGAACAGCACCACGCTGTAAGGCTTGCGGCGCACGGCTTCGGTGAGCTGACCGCCCTCTTCATAGCCGACGTAGCCCGGAGGCGCGCCGATCAGACGGCTGACGCTGAACTTCTCCATATACTCCGTCATGTCGATGCGGATCAGATTCTTCTCATCGTCGAACAGGGCCTGTGCCAGCGCTTTGGCCAGCTCGGTCTTGCCGACGCCCGTGGGACCCAGGAACAGGAAGCTGCCGATGGGGCGGTTGGGGTTGGCGATGCCGGCGCGGCTGCGCAGGATGGCCTCGCTCACCTTGGTCACGGCTTCGTCCTGACCGATGACCCGGCGGTGCAGCACGTCGTCGAGATGGAGCAGCTTTTCGCGCTCGCCCTCCACCAGCTTCTCCACCGGGATGCCGGTCCAGCGGGCCACGATGCGGGCGATCTCCTCGTCGGTCACGCGGTCGCGCAGCAGACTGGACTCTTTCTTTTCCGCGGCCAGCTTCTCCTCCTCGGCCAGCTCCTTCTGAAGCTGGGGCAGGCGGCCATATTTCAGTTCAGCAGCCTTGTTCAGGTCGTATTCCCGCTGTGCCTTTTCGATGGCGGCGTTGGTCTGCTCGATCTGCTCGCGCAGAGACTGCACCTTGCCGATGGCGTTCTTCTCGTTCTCCCACTTGGCCTTCATGCTGCGGAAGTTGTCCTGAAGCTCGGCCAGTTCTTTTTCCAGATCCTTGAGCCGGCTCTGGCTGAGGGCGTCGGTCTCCTTTTTCAGGCTGACCTGCTCGATCTGGAGCTGGGTGATGCGCCGCGCCAGATCGTCCATCTCGCTGGGCATGCTGTCCATCTCGGTCTTGATCATCGCGCACGCCTCGTCAACAAGGTCGATGGCCTTGTCGGGCAGGAAACGGTCGGTGATATAGCGGTCGGAAAGGGTGGCGGCGGCGATCAGCGCGCTGTCGTTGATCTTGACACCGTGGAACACCTCATAGCGCTCTTTCAGGCCCCGCAGGATGGAAATGGTGTCCTCCACGCTCGGCTCGTCCACCTGTACGGGCTGGAACCGGCGCTCCAGCGCGGGGTCCTTTTCGATATACTGGCGGTACTCGTCCAGCGTCGTTGCGCCGATGCAGTGCAGCTCGCCGCGGGCCAGCATGGGCTTGAGCAGGTTGCCCGCGTCCATTGCGCCGTCGGTCTTGCCCGCGCCCACGATGGTGTGCAGCTCGTCGATGAAAAGGATGATCTTGCCTTCGCTCTTTTTCACCTCGTTCAGCACGCTCTTGAGCCGCTCTTCAAATTCGCCGCGGTACTTTGCACCCGCCACCAGCGCGCCCATGTCCAGACTGAACACGGTGCGGTCCTTCAGATTCTCGGGCACGTCGCCCCGCACGATGCGCTGGGCCAGACCCTCGGCGATGGCCGTCTTGCCTACGCCCGGCTCACCGATGAGGCACGGGTTGTTTTTGGTTTTACGGGACAGGATGCGAATGACGTTGCGGATCTCCTGATCCCGGCCGATGACCGGGTCCAGCTTCTGCTTGCGGGCCAGATCCACCAGATCCTGACCGTATTTTTGCAGGGCGTTGTAGGTGTCCTCCGGGTTGTCGGTGGTCACGCGCTGGTTGCCCCGCACAGCGGTGAGCTGCTGGAGAAACTTGTCCTTCGTGATGCCAAAGGCCCGGAACAGCCCGGCGGTGTTGGCGGTCGTCTCGTCCAGCAGGCCGAGGAACAGATGCTCGACGCTGATGAAGTCGTCCTTCATCGCCTTGGCCTCCCGCGCGGCGGCGGAAAGGGCTTTGTCAGCGGCCTGAGAGATATAAATTTTGTCGGGGTCGCGGCCGGAACCGGACACCCGGGGCAGGGCAGAGAGCTTTTCTGCAATCGCCGCGCAGAAGCTGCCCGGGTCTACATTCAGCTTCTGCAAAAGCTGAGGAATCAGCCCCTGCTCCTGAGAGGAAAGCGCATGGAGCAGATGCTCCGGCTCCAGCGCGTTGTGCTGGTATTCCACGGCTAGCTGCTGCGCAGCCTGGAGCGCCTCCAGCGTCTTTTGCGTGTATTGATTGGTATTCATAAAGTCAGCCTCCATTCATACCGAAAAACAAGATTGGCGGACGGACGGTCGAGTTGCTAGCCATCTGCTGCCGGAAGAGGGCAGGCGGGACAGCACAAAAGGAAAGTACAGGAAAAATCTGATGATTTCATGGTCGCACGCCTCCTTTGCGAATGCAGATCATCTTTTAGCACTCTATGCATTCGACTGCTAAAACTATACTCCGTTCCACCGCCGTTGTCAAGGGGCTGGAAGGGAAAACCGGAAAAGTTCATAAAAAGTTTGCAGG
>JBJERT010000243.1:0-4388 GCA_051882435.1 Faecalibacterium sp. | reverse complement strand
GTCTGGTCAACTGCCCCTTCGGCGCCATCGCGGACAAGGGCCAGATCTATCAGCTCATCCAGAGCTTCAACCGCGGCGACCGTGTCTATGCGCTCGTTGCGCCTGCCTTTGTCAACCAGTTCCCCGGTCTGGCTTCGACCGACCAGCTCAAGGCTGTCCTGAAAGCGGTCGGCTTCTGCGACGTTGTAGAGGTCGCGATCGGCGCGGACCTGTGCACCGTGGACGAGGCCCGCGACTTCCTGAAAGAAGTGCCTGAAAAGCTGGACTTCATGGCCACCTCCTGCTGCCCGGCGTGGAGCATGATGGCCAAGACCGCCTTCCCCGGCATGGCAAAGAACATCTCCATGACCATGACCCCCATGGTCTTTACCGCCCGCATGATGAAGCAGGCGGACCCCGAGGCCCGTATGTGCTTCATTGGACCCTGCGCCGCGAAAAAGCTGGAGGCTTCCCGCCGCCATGTGCGCAGCGACGTGGACTTTGTGCTGACCTTTGAGGAGCTGGCCGGTATCATGCAGGCCCGCGACATCGTCATGGAGACGCTGCCCATCGACGACGCCGACGAGGGACTTCAGTACGCCTCCGCTGCGGGCCGTGGCTTCGCCCAGTCCGGCGGTGTGGCCAAGGCCGTCGCGGACAAGATCCACGAGTGGTACCCCGACAAGGAGGTCAAGATCGCCTCTGCACAGGGTCTTGCCGAGTGCAAGAAGCTGCTGATGCTCGCCAAGGCTGGCAAGTACAAGGGCTATCTGCTGGAAGGCATGGGCTGCCCCGGCGGCTGCATCGGCGGCGCGGGCACCATCGCCGACCCGAACAAGACCGCTGTCCAGCTCAACAAGTACGTCAAAGAAGCCCCCTTCACCGACCCGGAGGACAGCGCCTTTATGACCAGCATCCACTTCCTGAAGGACGACCCCGACTTCGAGCTGTAAGCGCACCGCCTTCTCTTTCGCAGATCTCTGCCGTCTCCCGCTGCGGAGACGGCAGTTTTGCGTCAATTTTTCCACGCCGAGCCGCTGGATGTGCAACGTTTTTGTGAAATTTCGCCGAATGACGTTGACTTCCCTGTGCTCTTGTGCTATGGTTGCGATAAGAAGTGGTTTCTTTGCGCCGCGCCTGCGGCAGGAAAGGTGATCCTTATGACGAACAGCTTTCATATCTCCAGACGGCTGACCGCGGCGCTGCTGTCGGCGCTGCTGTCGGCGGTGTTGCTTTGCATGCTGGCTCTCCCCGCCCGTGCTGCCGCCAACCTCAAAGTCAGCGCGGCTTTCTGGAAAGAAAAGACCGACAAGCCCTCTGTGCTCAATGATGCGGTGGACTCTGCCCGGGAGGCTACCCTTGCCCGGCAGCCCAACGGTACCTATACGCTGGAACTGCCCATCGAGGAGTTCTCTTTTATGGAGGTCTCCTGCTATCTGACCGGTATCTCCATCGGCGATATCAGCTATGATGGCGAAGTCTCAGGCGATGTCAAAAACGGCACAGGCATCCTCACGCTCAGGAACCTGCCCTCCTCTATATTGACGGGCAGCGAGGTCTCCGATAGTCTGCTGGTTTCGTGCAGCCTCCAGACCAGTGTGAATCTGCTGGGCACGATCTCCACCGACACGCGGATGTGCGTCTGGGTGGAATGAACCTCACAAAAAAGACCGCGGCTCCGGAACAGGGGCCGCGGTCTTTTTTCTGCGCCGGAGGGCCGACGCAGGCAGGGCTTTTATTTATCGCTGTGGCGCTCTACAAAATCACCGACCATCTGGTCCAGCTGCATCACAGCGTGTTCCGCGCCGCGGGCCACCTTGCGGGCCGTACGGCGCATACGGCGCTGATCCTGCGCGGCGGCCATCATGCCCACCGCGCCCAGTGCCGCGCCTGCCGCCATGCCCAGCAGCAGACCGGCCGCCTGCCCATTCTGTCGTTCCTTCATACAAATTCTCCTTTCCATCGCCAAACGATACGGGGCGTATCGTTAGTATTTCCGACAAAGAATCTGGTATACGCTTTTTTTGTGCTGGATTTTGTGGTATACTGTGTACCAGCGGACTTTTTCCCAAAAGAGAAAAGAGGGCGGTCCTGTGTGCCGCCAAGGAGGACACTTTTTTGCTGAAACGTACCGAACCGAAAAAAGTTCTCTGCATCCATGATCTCTCCGGCGTGGGGCGGTGCAGTCTGTCGGTCATCCAGCCTGTGCTGGCCGTGATGGGGCTGCAGCCTGTGGCGCTGCCCACGGTGGTGCTGTCCACCCACACGGGAGGGTTTGGCCAGCCGGCCCGGATGGACGGCGCCGCCTATGGTCTGGCCGCGCTGGAGCATTATCAGGCGCTGGGGCTGCAATTTGACTGCGTCTATACAGGTTATCTGGGCGGCGAGGAACAGGCCGCGCTGGCCGAACGCGCTTTTGAGCTGTGGCCGCAGGCCCGCAAGGTCGTGGACCCCGTGATGGGTGACAACGGCCGCCCCTACTCCAACGTGACAGATGAAATGATCGACCGTATCCGCGCCCTGTGCCGCCGGGCCGACCTTATCCTGCCCAACTACACCGAGGCCCACCTGCTGCTCAGGAAGGAGCTGCCCACCTCTGCGCTGGACGACGCTGCCGCACAGGAGCTGGCAAGTGAGCTTGCCGCTCTGGCCCCCAGCGCCATCGTCACCGGGCTGCCCATGGGCAAATACATCGGCTGTGCCGGTGCCGGACAGGACCGCTTCGTCATCAAGAAGCTGCACATCGACCGCGCGTTCCCGGGCACGGGCGACCTCTATGGAGCCGTGCTCATCGGCTCGCTGTTCCAGGGCAACGTTCTGAGCGCCGCCGCCGACAACGCCGCCGAGTTCGTCTCGCTGGCTATCCAGCAGACCCCCGCCGGGCAGGACCCGCGCTTTGGCGTCTGGTTCGAGCCGCTGCTGCCCCGGCTGTGCCCTGTGCGGGAAAGCTGAGGCGGATACCATGGAAAAACCGACCCTGAATATCGTCCTGGTAGAGCCGCGCATCCCCCAGAACACCGGAAACGTGGCGCGCACCTGTGCCTGCACCGCCTGCCGCCTGCATCTCGTCGGCCCGATGGGGTTCGCCATCGATGATAAAAAATTAAAGCATGCCGGTCTTGACTACTGGCACTATCTTGATATAACATATTATACAGGGCTGGAGGACTTTTTTGCCCGAAACGACGGCCCGTTTTACTACTTTTCCACCAAAGCGCCCCGCCGCTACACCGACGTGGCCTACCCGGATGGTGCCTATCTGGTATTTGGCCGGGAGGACGCGGGCCTGCCCGAGGCACTGCTGGCCCAACACCCGGACCACTGCATCCGTCTGCCCATGCGGGAGGGCTGCCGCAGCCTCAATCTCTCCAACAGCGTCGCTGTGGGCGTGTATGAGGTACTGCGTCAGTGGGACTTCCCCGAGCTGCTGGATCATGGCCGCCTACGTGACTACGAATGGAAATGAGGAACATTATGAGCAAGATCGCGATCCTGACCGATTCCTCCTGTGACATCCCGCAGGAGCTGGCCGAACAGTACGGCATCGATATCATGAGCTTCCACATCCTGCTGGATGATGTGGATTATCTCGAGCGGGTGAGCTGCACCAATCAGGAGTTCTACGACCTGATGCGCAAGGCAAAGGGTGTGCCCTCCACCGCCGCCATCACTCCCATCCAGTTCTGCGAGAAATACTGCCAGTATGTGGACGAGGGGTACACCGACGTGATCCATGTGCCCATCAATCGCTCCGGCAGCTCTACCTACAACAACGCTCTGATGGCGCAGGACATGCTGCGCGAGGAGCGCCCCGAGCATCATCTGCGCATCCATCTCATCGACCCCCATACCTATTCTATGGTGTTCGGCTACTATCTGTGCGAGATGGCCCGCAAGCTGCGCAACGGCGCGGAGATCAGCCTTGTGATCCAGGAGTTCGAGGAAAAAATGAACTGCATGGAGATCATCCTCGGACCCTACAGCCTCAAGCAGATGAAAAAGAGCGGCCGCATCTCGGCTGCCGCCGCGTTTGCGGGTGAGCTGCTGGGGCTGCGCCCCATCATCACCCTGATTGACGGCAAGACCAAGGTCGAAAACAAGGTCCGCGGCGACGAAAAGGTCGTGCCCGCCATGGTCGAGCTGTGCAAAAAGCGCACCGCCGGACTGGAAGATGTGGAGTACCTGCTGGGCTACACCGACGTCCGGCAGATCGAGGATCTGACCAAGGCCTGCCGCAAAGAGTTCGGCCACCCGCCGCTCATGACCTTCCATGTCGGCGGCGTTATCTCCGCCAACACCGGCCCGGATATGGTCGCGCTGGTGTACGCGGGGCATCCCCGCGGCTGAACGGGGGTTTTGTTCCTTTTTCGAGAAAAAGGAAGGACGGGTTGCACTTGCTGATTTTATGC
>JBJERT010000242.1:0-4425 GCA_051882435.1 Faecalibacterium sp. | reverse complement strand
CAGTTCCAGAGCCTGTGCACGGCTCTGGCGGCGACCATCGGCACCGGCAATATCGTCGGTATCGCCACGGCCATCATCAGCGGCGGCCCGGGCGCGATCTTCTGGATGTGGATCATGGCCATCCTCGGCATGATGACCAACTACTCCGAGAACGTGCTGGGCATCTATTACCGGCGCAAGAATGCCGCGGGCGAGTGGTCCGGCGGCGCAATGTATTATCTGGCCGACGGTCTGGGCGGCAAGAAGAACTGCAAGACGCTGGGCCGTGTGCTGGCGGTGCTGTTCTCCTGCTTCTGTGTGCTGGCCTCCTTCGGCATCGGCAACATGAGCCAGATCAACTCTATCTCCGGCAATATGCAGTCCGCTTTCAGCATCCCGCCCATCGTCACGGGCGTGCTGCTGGCGGTGCTGTCCGCTCTGGTCATTCTGGGCGGCCTCAAGCGCGTGGCGGCGGTCACGGAAAAGATCGTCCCGTTCATGGCGATTTTTTATGTCCTCGGCGCGCTCCTCATCGTGGGCCTGCATATCACGGCGGTCCCGGCGGCGTTCGCGGCGATCTTCAAGGGCGCTTTCGGCCTGCGCGCTGCGGGCGGCGGCATGCTGGGCTACGGCATCAATCTGGCTATCACCTGGGGCTTCAAGCGCGGCGCGTTCTCCAATGAGGCCGGCCTTGGCTCCTCGGTCATGGTCCATTCCTCTTCCAACGTCAAAGAGCCGGTGCAGCAGGGCATGTGGGGCATCTTTGAGGTCTTTGCGGATACCATCGTCGTCTGCACCCTGACCGCTCTGGTCATTCTGACCACCGGTCTCGTGGATCTTGATACCGGCATGATGCTGACCGATGTGCAGGGCAGCGCCCTCGTGGGTCAGGCGTTCGCTACGGTGTTCGGCGGCCTCGGCCCCAAGTTCATCGCTCTGTCCATCCTGCTGTTCGCGTATTCCACCGTTCTGGGCTGGAGCCATTACGGCACTAAGGCGTTCGAGTATCTGTTCGGCACCAAGGCCAGCGTGGGCTATAAGGTCGTGTTCGTGCTGATGACCATTGTTGGCGCGACCATGAAGTTGGATCTTGCGTGGGACCTGTCCGATACCTTTAACGGTCTGATGATGATCCCCAACCTGATCGGCGTGCTGGCTCTGTCCGGCACTGTGGTCCAGATCACCAAGAACTACACCGACCGCAAGCTGCGCGGCATCGATATCAAACCCATGTGGTCTGCCTTCGAGGAATACCAGAAGGAAGAAGAAGCTGAGGCTGCTCAGGAGGACTTTGAGGAAGCCTGAGACCCCGTTGACCCAAACATAAAAACCTGCACCCGGTATGCGCTGGGTGCAGGTTTTGTTTTACGGGGGTTTTGTTCCTTTTTTGAAAAAAAGGAACCGAAAAAACTTTTTACTTCGCCCATCGCCTGCGCGATGGGCGGGCGAGTTTGTTGATTTGACGGACGGCTCCGGCACCGGTTTGCGCGCTCCCGCGCGCGATGGCTGCGCCACGATTCCGACAGGAGCAGCGCTTTTCCTGAAGCGGGCGCAGCCCCAGCGCGCGGGAGCGCGCAAAAGGTGCCCGACCGACTCCCGGCTGCCATCAAACCCTTCTGCAAAACGCGAATGCGTTTTGCGATTGAAAAGTTTTTAGGTTCCTTTTTTCAAAAAGGAACAAAAACCCCCGTCCGTTCCTTCACACTCTCTCAAACACAAGAAACCGGAACGAGATGTCCGTGGTCAGCTCCGGGAGCGCGGCGAGACGTGCTGCGCCGCCGCGGGGTGTGCGCCAGTAATAGGGCGTCATGGCGAACAGCGCCTCCAGGTGAGCGGCAGGCACCGTGACACGGTCGGAGACCTCTCGCTCCGCAAGGGGGCGGAACCCCGTGTAAGCGACGGTCTGCACCGGGTTTTTGTATGGCCTGTCGTAGAGGACTGCTTTCATCTGATAGAGATGCTCTGCGCCCGGGACAACATAAATGAGCCTTCCGCCGGGGCGCAGCACCCGCAGGAACTCCTCCCGCGCAAAGGGGCTGAAGCAGTTGAGCAGAAGGTCTGCCCAGCCGGTACAGACAGGCTGGGCAAAGCTGGACGCCACCGCGTACTGCGCGCTGGGCAGAGCTTTTGCGGCCAGACGCACCGCGGGCTTGGCGATATCAAAACCGGCCAGTTCCAGCGGCCTGTCCCGGTCGGCGAACTGCCGGGCGATGCACCGGTCATACCAGCCCTCTCCACAGCCCGCGTCCAGCAGGCGCAAAGGCATATTTGGCGCGGCGGGGACGCCATACTCCATGCACAGCTCTCCCAGCGCCCGGCCAAACGCCGCGTAGTATCCGGCGTTCAGGAAATCGCGGCGGGCTGCCACCATTTCCCTGCTGTCGCCGGGGTCTTTGGTGCGCTTGCCCTGCACGGGCAGAAGGTTCCAATAGCCCTCCCGGGCGCGGTCGAAGCTATGGCCACGGGCACAGCGCAGCGGGCTGCCGCCCTCCAGCGGCGCGCCGCACACCGGACACTGCCACGGCGCAAATGCGTTCTGCGTACTCATTCTTCTCCGGTATGGTCCTCGATAGGGGCCGTCGCGCCGCCATGGGCCGCCATATACTCCTCAAAGCTGGAAAATTTCTGCTGGGGCGGGCGGCGGCTGATGAGCACCAGCCCGGGGTCGTCATCCCGGGCAGCCGCACGGCTGCGGCGCGGCGCGGGTTCCGGTTTCGGGGCGCGCGGCGCACGGGCAGGAGCGGGCGGCGGGGTACTGCGGCCTGCACCCTGACCTGCACTGAACTGTCCCCCGCGGCGGCCCCGGGGCGCGGACGCGGACGGGTTATTCTGCGGCGGCGCAGGCAGAGCTTTGGGGGCGGCAGGCTGGTTCTTGGGGGCGGGCTGTGCGGCACCGCTGCGCCCATTGCGGGCCGGGCGCTCATTTTTCGATGCGGCGGGAGCGGTATTGCCGCGGCTGCCGCGAGCCGGTGCAGCCTCGCCCGGAGCTTTGGGCTGAGCGGCCGATGGAGCTTTGGGTGCCGCGGGCTGAGGCGGCTTTCGGGCTGGACGCAGAGGAGGCGTCTCAGGAGCGCTGACAAAATGGGGGTCGAACTTCGGCTGCGCGTTGCTGCCGCGCAGAGGGGCCTGCTCTGCGGCAGGCTCCCGGCGGGGACGGCGGGAGCGGCGGCCTCCCTCACGGGCCGGGGCTTCGGCAGCCTCGGCGGACTGGGCGGCGCGCTTGCGCTGGGTATCGTCCATCACGGTTCCTTCTTTCCTTTTTTTGTTTGGCTGCTGGGGCGTGGGCAGGAATTCCCACGGATGCCCGGTCACGACCGGGATCCTGCGGCGGTTCAGCTTTTCGATGCCCGCCAGATATTCCTGTTCCTCGGGGGTGCAGAAGCTCACCGCGGTACCGTCCGCGCCCGCGCGGGCCGTGCGGCCGATGCGGTGGACATAAGTCTCCGGCACCTCCGGCAGATCATAATTAAAAACATGGGACAGCTCACTGATATCGATGCCGCGGGCGGCGATATCCGTCGCCACGAGCACCTTGGTGCGTCCGGCCTTGAAGCCCTCCAGCGCGGCGACGCGGGCGCTCTGGCTTTTATTGCCATGGATGGCCGCGGCGGGGATGCCCTGTTTGACCAGGTCCCGTGCGATCTTATCCGCGCCATGCTTGGTGCGGCTGAACACCAGCGCGTTCTGCACCGGCGGGTCCAGATTCTGGATGAGCCAGGGGAGCAGGAGCTTTTTATTGGCCTTTTCGACAAAATAGAGGCTCTGCTGGATGCGGTCCACCGTGCTGGACACGGGGTCCACCTTGACGAAGGCCGGGTCATGCAGGATGCCCGCGGCCAGTTGTTCGATCTCAGTGGGCATGGTGGCACTGAACATCAGCGTCTGGCGCTGCGCAGGCAGGCGGGCGATGACTTTTTTCACGTCGTGGACGAAGCCCATATCCAGCATGCGGTCGGCCTCGTCCAGCACAAAGATCTCCACGAAGGAGAGGTCCACCAGCCCCTGGCCCAGCAGGTCGTTCAGGCGTCCGGGGCAGGCCACAAGGATCTCCACGCCCTTTTTGAGCGCGGCGACCTGCGGAGCCTGGCCGACGCCGCCGAAGATGACGGCGCAGCGCAGCTTTTTATATTTGCCATAGGCGTCGAAGCTCTCGCCGATCTGGAGCGCCAGTTCCCGGGTCGGGGTCAGGATCAGCGCCCGGACCGCGCCCTTTTTGCGGGCGGGGGCCGCGGCGAGCCGGTCCAGCATGGGCAGAGCGAACGCCGCCGTCTTTCCGGTACCGGTCTGGGCGCAGCCCATCAGGTCCCGGCCAGCCAGCACAGGCGGGATGGCCGCCGCCTGGATGGGCGACGGCGTCTCATAGCCCGCCTCCCGCACGGCACGCAGCACCGGGGCGGACAGATTCAGTTCTTGAAATGTCATGGTTCTCCTATCTCAGGGAAGGGG
>JBJERT010000241.1:0-4454 GCA_051882435.1 Faecalibacterium sp. | reverse complement strand
TCCGCTTCCCCAGCGCTTGATTCCGGCCGCAAATTTGCTATAATGAAAGACAAATAGAGTGAGCAAATTGGAAGGAGTGAACAAAATGCGTATTTATGATCTGATCTCCAAAAAGCGAGACGGAGGCGTCCACACCCGCGAGGAGCTGGAGAGCATCGTCAACGGCTTTGTGAGCGGCGAGGTGGCCGACTACCAGATGGCCGCATGGATGATGGCGGTCTTTCTGCGCGGCATGACCGACGAGGAGACCGCCGAGCTGACCGACATCATGGCCCGCAGCGGCGAGATGGTCGACCTCTCGCCCATTCCGGGCATCAAGGTCGACAAGCACTCCACCGGCGGCGTCGGCGACAAGACCACCCTCGTTATCGCGCCCATCGTGGCGGCCTGCGGGGTCAAGATCGCCAAAATGAGCGGCCGCGGTCTGGGCCACACCGGCGGCACCATCGACAAGATGGAGAGCGTACCGGGCACACGCACCGCTCTGACCCAGGAGGAGTTTTTTGCGCAGGTCAACCGCATCGGCCTGTCGGTCATCGGGCAGAGCGAAAATATCGCCGTCGCGGACAAAAAAATGTACGCCCTGCGGGATGTGACCGCCACGGTGGGCTGCATCCCGCTCATCGCGTCCAGCATCATGTCCAAGAAGCTGGCCTCCGGCTCGGATGCCATCCTGCTGGACGTGACCACCGGCACCGGCGCGTTCATGAAGACCGTAGAAGACAGCATCGAGCTGGCCAAGCTGATGGTCTCCATCGGCACCCGCCACGGCCGACGCGTGGCTGCCATGATCACCGACATGGACACGCCGCTGGGCCGCAACATCGGCAACAGCCTCGAAGTGATGGAGAGCATGGATGTGCTCAAGGGCTGCGGCCCGGCGGACCTGACTGAGGTCTGCCTCCAGCTCGCCGCCAACATGCTGGTTCTGGCAGACAAGGGCACCCCCGCCGAGTGCCGCGCCATGGCAGAGTCCGCCATCGCGGACGGTTCGGCACTGGAAAAATGCAAGCAGATGTTCGCGGCGCAGGGCGGCGATATCCGCGTACTGGAAGATTACAGCCTGTTCGCAAAGCCCGCGGCCAGCTATGAGCTGCTGGCCGAACAGGACGGCTACATCATCCAGAACGATGCGGAGAAGATCGGCAGCGCCAGCGTCCTGCTGGGAGCGGGCCGCCAGAAAAAGGGCGATCCCATCGACTTTGCGGCGGGCATCACGCTGCACAAAAAGCGCGGCGACTTTGTGAAAAAGGGCGAGAGTCTGGCCACCTTCTACGGCGCGCCGGAGCGATTCGCGGCTGCGGCGGAAGAATACCGCAGCGGCCTGGTCTATGGTGCGCAGCCGCCCGCCGAGGCGCCTCTGGTCTACGCGCTGGTCACAAAGGACGGCGTCGAGCGCTTCTGAAAAACGGCATATCCGGCCCGGAGCCAGAAACAGGTTCCGGGCTGTTTTTATGCGCCGGCCAGAAGAAAAACCTGCGCAGAACGGAAGGTTTCGCCCTTTTTCGGCAGGAATCTTGACCAGACAGTGGAACTTTTCCCGGCATTGTGATATAGTAAGGGGCATAAAGATTCCGTAAAGATTCCATTAAGATTTCATAAAGACCGCCCCGCTCTCCGGGACGGAACGAGGAGAGAACACCTTATGAAGATCATTCTGGTAGGCGCCGGCAAGGTCGGCACGGCGCTGGCGCGCCAGCTCAGCGAGGAAGACCACAACGTGACCATCATCGACACCAACAAGGCCCGCGTGGAGCACATCAGCGAAAGCTACGACGTCATGGGCATCGTGGGCAACGGCTCGTCCATCACCACGCTGTCCGAAGCAGGCATCGAGGACGCGGATGTGTTCATCGCGGTCACCGGCTCGGACGAGCTGAACCTGCTGTGCTGCATGTTCGCCAAAAAGGCAGGCCACTGCCACGCCATCGCCCGCGTGCGGAATCCCTCTTATAGTCATGAGCTGGAGTTCATCAAGCAGCAGATCGGCATTTCGGCCATCATCAACCCCGAAATGGCCGCGGCAAAGGAGATCTCCCATCTGCTGCGGTTCCCGGGTGCCAGCAAGATCGACACCTTCGCGGACGGGCGTGTGCGGCTCATCAAGTTCCCGCTCACGGCCTCGCAGGGGCTGGACGGCGTTGCCATCCGCGAGATCCCGACCCGCCTCAAGAGCGACATTCTGGTCTGCGCGGTGGAGCGCGGCGGCGATGTCATCATCCCCAACGGCAACTTTGTCCTGAAAGTGGGCGATCAGGTCACCTTTCTGGCGGCAAAGGAAAAGGCGCATGCATTTTTCGAGCGCATCCATCTGGCGGTGCGCCCGGTGCGCAGCGCCATGCTGGTGGGCGGCGGTGCCATCGGCTATTATCTGAGTCAGGAGCTGCTGGCCAACCACGTCCGGGTGCGCATCATCGAGCGCGACCCGGCCCGCTGCATGGTGCTGGCCGAGGAGCTGCCCGAGGCGCAGATCCTGAACGAGGACGGCTCCAACCGCGAATTTCTGCTGTCCGAAGGGCTGGAATCCACCGAGGCGTTCGTGGCGCTGACCAATATGGACGAGGAAAACGTGCTGCTGACGCTGTTCGCCAAAAAGCACTCCCGCGGCAAGCTCGTGACCAAGATCAACCGTCTGGAATTTGACGATATCCTGGGCGGTCTGGACCTGGGCAGCGTGGTCTATCCCAAGTACATGACCTGTGACTATATCGTGCAGTATGTGCGCGCGCTGCAAAACGAGGCGGGCAGCAACATCAAGACCCTGTACCGCATCCTGGACGACCGCGTGGAGGCGCTGGAGTTCACGGTCCACGAGGAGAGCCGTGTGACCGGCGTACCACTGAGCCGCCTGAACCTGAAAAAGAACCTGCTGCTGTGCTGCATCACCCGGGGCAATGAGATCAAGATCCCCCGCGGCGGCGACCAGATCCAGGTGGGTGACAACGTCATCGTCGTCACGCTGGAGCACGGCCTGCACGATCTGCGGGACATCGTGGAAGAATAACGGAGGCACGGCAGATGAATTACGCAATGGTCTTTCGGCTGCTGAGCTATATCCTGATGTGCGAGGGCGCGCTGATGCTGCTGCCCGCGCTGACCAGTGCGCTCTATGGCGAGTGGACAGTGCTGGCGGTGTTCCTGTTCACAGCGGTACTGTGCGCCGTGCTGGGCGCGCTGCTGCATCTGGTCAAGCCTTCCAGCCAGATCTTCTATATGCGCGAGGGCTTTGTGACCACAGCGCTGAGCTGGATCGTCATTTCGGTGATGGGCGCGGTGCCGTTTGTGCTCAGCGGCGCGATCCCCAGCCCGATAGACGCCCTGTTCGAGACAGTGTCCGGCTTTACCACCACCGGCGCGAGCATCCTGCCCGGGGTGGAGGACCTGCCCCGCGGTATCCTGTTCTGGCGCAGCTTCACCCACTGGGTCGGCGGCATGGGCGTTCTGGTGTTCCTGCTCACGCTGCTGCCCCTGACCGGCGGCTCCCATGTCAACCTGATGAAGGCCGAAAGCCCCGGCCCGCAGGTGGATAAGCTGGTGCCAAAAGTGCAGTCCACCGCCAAAATTCTTTATGGCATCTACATCGCCCTCACCGTGCTGGAAATGGTCTTTCTGATGCTGGGGGGCATGCCGGTGTTCGATTCGCTGCTCACGGCCTTCGGCACCGCAGGCACCGGCGGCTTTGGCATCAAAAACGACAGCTTCGGCAGCTATTCCCCCTATTTGCAGGGCGTCGTCACGGTGTTTATGATCCTGTTCGGCGTCAATTTCAATTTTTATTTTCTTCTGCTGATGCGCAAGGTCCGCCGCGCCGCGGCCAGCGAGGAAGTGCGGTGGTATTTCCTCATTATCGCAATGGCCATCGCTCTCATCACCTGGGATATCTCCGGGATGTACGGTTCGGTGGGCGAGGCTGTGCGCCACGCGGCCTTTCAGGTCGGCTCCATCATCACGACCACCGGCTTTTCCAGTTGTGATTTCAACCTCTGGCCGGTGCTCTCCAAGCAGATTCTGGTCGTTCTTATGTTCATCGGAGCCTGCGCGGGCAGTACCGGCGGCGGCATCAAGGTCAGCCGCATCCTGATCCTGCGCAAGACGCTGGGCAAGGAGCTGAAGCAGGCTCTGCATCCGCAGGTGGTGGCTCCGGTGCGCATGGACGGCAAGCTCGTCAACCACGAGACCATCCGCTCCACCAATGTGTTCATCGCCGCCTATCTGTTTATTTTCGCCTTCTCCCTGCTGTTCATCACGCTGGACGGACTGGACCTCGTGACCAATTTTACCGCGGTCGCCGCTACGCTGAACAACATCGGCCCCGGCCTTGAACTGGTCGGCCCCATGTCCAACTTCAGCGTGTTCTCCATCCCCGCCAAGCTCGTGCTGATCTTCGATATGCTGGCAGGCCGCCTCGAAATTTTCCCGATGCTGGTGCTGTTCTCGCGGGATACGTGGAGAAG
>JBJERT010000240.1:0-4459 GCA_051882435.1 Faecalibacterium sp. | reverse complement strand
GATGGCGGTGGCACCGGCAGCGGCGTCCACGCTCTTCAGGGAGATGGGGGCGACCTCATAGTGCAGGGTCTCGAAGGTCTGGGTGGCGCCGTCCTCGGTGGTGAACTCCAGAACGTAGACCATCTCCTTCTGCTTGTCGGCGGACTCCTCGCGGGTCAGCACGATGCAGTCGCCGTCGGCCATGCCCTCGCCTGCGTAGTTCTCGCCCTTGTCAGAGGAACCGGCCTCGTACAGGTACAGCTCGGTGACCTTGGCACCGGTGGTGTTGTAAACAGTGTACTCCGCGGGGGTGGCAGCCTCAGAGGACGCGGCCTCGGAGGAAGCAGCCTCGGAAGAAGCGGCGGAAGAAGCCGCGGTGGAGGTGGACTTGCCGCCGCAGGCGGTCATGCCGATGGCCAGAGCCAGAGCGGCCGCAGTCATTGCAACAGTGTTCAGTTTCATGGGAAATGCACTCCTTCTTTTATGTGTCGAGATAAATGCTGTTTTCATCGGGCAGGGGTGTGGGGCCTGCCTCCGAAGTCCTACTATACACAACTTTGCACAAAAAATCAAGCAAAATTTTTGGGCCAAAGGCAAAATCTGCTTCAAAAGACGATGCTTCGCGCGGGAGAACGGTTTGTTTTCCAAATCTTTACATTTCGTTCATTGACAAGGAAATATCCATTTTGTAATAATAAAGGGGTATTTTAAGGAGAGAAAGTGCCGCCGCGCGGCGGCAGAGGGGAAGGAGAGAACATTCCATGGACTACTTGCAGAACGTTTTGGGCTATTTTGAGCAGCAGGAGCCGCTTTGCGCCCGGCATGACCGCATCAGCAAAGAGCTTTGTCAGGAATTTGGGGTCAAATCCGGCCTGCGGGACGAGAACGGCAAAGGCGTGCTGGCGGGTCTGACCAACATCTCGGACATCGTGTCCTTCGAGACGGTGGACGGGCACAAGCGCCCCTGCGACGGGCGGCTGTACTACCGCGGCTTCGATGTGAAGCAGCTCATCGACGGCAGCCGCGGCAGCCGGTTCGCCTTTGAGGAAGCGGGCTATCTGCTGCTGTTCGGCGAGCTGCCCACCCCCGCGCAGCTGGAACAGTTCTGTGCCGTGATGGCCGAATGCCGCACGATGCCCACCAACTTCACCCGGGACGTCATCATGAAAGCCCCCAGCCACGACGTGATGAACTCCATGGCCCGCAGCGTGCTGACGCTGGCGTCCTATGACCCCCGGGTCTCGGACCTGAGCGTCCCCAACGTGCTGCGCCAGAGCATCCAGCTGGCCAGCATCTTCCCGATGCTGGCGGTCTACGGCTACCACGCCTATGACCACTACGAGCGCAACGGCAGCATGTATATCCACCGCCCGGACCCCGCGCTCTCCACGGCGGAGAACTTTTTGCGGATGCTCCGGCCGGATATGCAGTACACCGAGCTGGAGGCCCGGGTGCTGGATGTGGCCCTGCTGCTGCACGCCGAGCACGGCGGCGGCAACAACTCCACCTTTACCACCCGCGTGGTCACTTCGTCGGGCACGGATACCTATTCCGCGATGGCGGCGGCGCTGTGCTCCCTCAAAGGCCCGCGCCACGGCGGCGCGAACCTGATGGTCATGCAGATGATGCAGGATATCCGCGAGCATCTGCACGACCCCGAGGACGACGAGGAAGTGGAAGCCTACCTCCTCAAGCTGCTGCACGGCGAAGCCTTCGACCACAAGGGCCTCATCTACGGCATGGGCCACGCGGTCTATTCGCTGAGCGACCCCCGCGAGGTGGTGTTCAAGGGCTATGTGGAGCAGCTGGCCCACGAAAAGGGCCGCGACAAAGACCTGGCGCTGTATAACCGCATCGAACGGCTGGCGCCCCAGCTCATCGCCCGCGAGCGCAGGATCTATAAGGGCGTCAGCCCCAACGTGGATTTTTACAGCGGCTTTGTCTACGAGATGCTGGGCATCCCGATGGAGCTGTACACGCCGCTGTTCGCCGTGGCGCGCATCATGGGCTGGAGCGCCCACCGCGTGGAGGAGCTGCTCTCTGCCAGCAAGATCATCCGCCCGGCATACAAGAGCCTGAGCCGCCCGCAGGACTATGTGCCCCGCGGGGAGCGGAGTTAAAAGGAGGCCGTATTTATGGAACCGAAAACCCCCAACCACCGCGAAGAACTGTTTTTTCTGGACAACTTTGATCTGGACCGCGTGTTCAACACCATCAAGCGGGCGGACTATCTGGTCCTGTACTCCATCAAGGTGCAGGAGGAAGCGGAGCCGGAGCGCCGGGTCTACCTTGCGGATCTGGCCGCGGCGCTGCATCTGCGCATCCCGCAGATGTCCCGGACCATCGAAAAATTGCAGGACAAGGGTTTCGTCGCATGGAAGACCGACAACGAGGCGGGCCGCACCTATGTGGAGCTGACCAGCAAGGCGGTGGAGCTGATGGCCGAGGAGCGTGCCTGGATGCAGAGCTGCTATGCGCGCATCCGGGACGAGATCGGCGAGGAAGAGCTGGAGCGCACCGCCCGGACCATGCGGCATATCACCGAGATCCTCAAGGATGCCCGCGCCGAGGCGCAGACTGCCGAAGGCTGAGCGGTCACTCCAGATTTCCGGTCAGGGTCATCACCGCGGACAGCACGGCCAGAGGCGCGGTCTCGCACCGCAGGATGCGGGGGCCGAGGCCGACCGTTTTGGCTCCGGCGGCGGCGGCAGCGGCGGCCTCCTCGGCCGCGAACCCGCCCTCCGCGCCGGTCACGATGGCGATCTGGGGCCGTCTGCCCGCCGCAGGTGCGGGCAGTGCTGCCAGAAGCTCCCGCAGCGGCGCGCCGCCGCACTCATAGCAGAACAGGACCTGATCGTACTGCGCAAAGGTGCGGCAGACCGCCCCGAAGTTGGGCAGCGGCAGCGCTACGTCCGGCAGGATGCCGCGCCCGCACTGCTTGGCGGCCTCCAGAGCGATGCGGTTGTACCGCTCGTTTTTCTGCTCCTCTTTTTTGGGCGCGGCCACGCAGTAGCGGCTGAAAAAGGGGACGAAGTGAGAGCAGCCCAGCTCCACACCGTGGCGGATGATCTGTTCCAGCTTGTCCTGTTTGGGATAGCCCGCCAGCAGCGTGACCTCCACGCCCGGTTCGGCGGCGCTGGGGTACCCCGGCTCTACGGCGAACTCCACACAGTCCTGCCCGAAGCCTGTGACTGTGGCCGTGTATTCCACGGCTTTCCCGTCGCATAAAATGACCGTGTCTCCCAGCTTTGCGCGCATCACCCGCGCCAGATGGTGGGCGTCCGCGCCCCGCAGCACGGCGGTGCCGCCGGAGACCTCGGTGGTGAAATAGCGGTGCGGCATGGTGAATGCCTCCTTTATGCTTTGCGGCAGAGGATGCACTCCCAGCCGCGCTTTTCTTTGACCTCGCACACTGCCAGGCCCGCAGCCGCCAAAGCCGCGAGCACTTCGTCCTTGCGGGTGTCGATGATGCCGCTGGCGATGAACAGCCCACCCTCCGCCATCAGGCCCGGCACCGCCGGGGCAAGGCTGATGATGGCGTTGGCGACGATGTTGGCCGTGATCAGGTCGTATTTGCCGCTGGCCTTGTCCGAAAGGTCGCCTACCAGAACGGTCAGCCGGTCCGCCACGCCGTTGAGGGCGGCATTTTCACCCGCCGTGCGCACGGCCACAGGGTCGATGTCCACGCCCTCGGCCTGCGCCGCGCCCAGTTTGAGCGCCGCAATGGCGAGAATGCCGCTGCCCGTGCCGATGTCCAGCACCCGCTCGCCGCCCCGGACCTGCTGGTCCAGCGCCTCGAGGCAGAGGCTGGTGGTCTCGTGGCCGCCCGTGCCGAAGGCAAGGCCCGGGTCCAGCGTCAGCTTAACCCGCGGCGTGTCGTATTCCTGCCACGAGGGCACGATGGCCAGACGCTGGCCGATCTCCATGGGATGGTAGTATTTTCTCCACCCGTTTTGCCAGTCCTCCTGCTCCACGCCCGCGGTCTCGGCGGTGTAGGGGATGCCCGCGGCCTCCATGCGCGCCGCGATCAGCGCCAGAAGCTCCGCCGGGGATGCGCCCGGCTCCTGGTACAGATGGATGATGACCTGGTCGCGGGGCTTGTCCAGCAGCTCCTGCTCGATGAGGTCCACATGGGCGATCTCGGCCACCTGTTCCTCGATGTCACTGTAATCTTCGATATAGATGCCGCCCTCGGCGATCATCGTGGCCACGGCCTCGGCGCTCTCGGCGTCGGCCTTGGCGACGGTCAGTCGGATGTCTGTCCATTCCATTGTCTTGTCCTCCTGTCGGTATGGTATCCTTATAGTACCCGATTCCGCCCCCGGATGCAAGCGGCAGCGAGGGGAACGGGGGTTTTTGTTCCTTTTTCGAGAAAAAGGAACCGAAAAAGCTTTTCAGACGCAAAACGCATTCGCGTTTTGCAAAGGGTTTTCATGGGAGCCGGGAGTTGGGCGGGCACCTTTTGCGCGCTCCCGCGCGC
>JBJERT010000239.1:0-4461 GCA_051882435.1 Faecalibacterium sp. | reverse complement strand
TCTTGGCTCTCCCTTTGGGAGAGCTGTCACGGCGCAGCCGTGACTGAGAGGGCGCGCCACATTTACAGATCGCTCTAGGTTTTATGATAGAGGGGAAGCCCCAGTGTGACGACAGTGCCCCGGCCAAGGGTGCTTTTCAGGTCCAGAGTACCGTCCAGTGCGGTCATGATGGAATCCACCAGAGCCAGCCCAATGCCGCTGCCGCGGACGGCGTTTTTGCTCTTGAAGAATTTGGTCTTGACGTTTTCCAGGTCCTCAGGCGGGATGCCGCGGCCCTGATCGATGATCTCGACAAAGGCTTTATATTCTCCGGCCCAGAGCTTGACCGTGATGCGGCCGCCGGGGGCGGAATATTTGATGGCGTTATCAAGGATATTGATAAAGACCTGCCGCAGCCGGTCCGGGTCGGCAAAGACAGGGATCATTTCCTCCGGCTCGGTATAGCACAGGAGCAGCCCTTCCCGGAGGATACGGGCCTCACAGAACAGCACCGCGTCGGTCAGCTCTGCCACAAGGTCCAGCGGACGGCACTCCATCTGGATGCGGCCGTTTTGCAGGCGGCTGAAATCGAGGAGTTCTTCCACCATATTATAGAGGCGGGCGGTCTCGTTATTGATGATCTCCAGACCCTTGCGGTAATTTTCATCGGAAGGGTCATCCAATGTGCGCAGCGTTTCCACCCAGCCCCGGATAGAGGTGAGCGGTGTGCGCAGCTCATGGGAGACCGAACTGATGAATTCATTTTTCATTTTTTCGGTCTCTTCCAGCCCCTCGGCCATCTGATTGATGGTCCCGCGCAGGCGGTCCACCTCGTCGCGGGCATCGCCGGTCACCGGCAGACGCACATCCAGCTCGCCGCGGGCGATACTGGCAGCCGTGCGCTCCACCTGACCCAGCGGCACAACGATGCTCCGCACAAAGTACAGGCCGGACGTTACCGTGAAAACGAGAATGGCCGCTACGACGATCAGGCTGACGATGATATCACTGCGGAGCTGGGTATCCACCAGCGTCATGCTGGTGACCAGCCGCATGGCCGCCACATCCTCGGCGGCATAGGGCACAAGGCAGCAGACCGCCATGACCTTTTCACCGGATTCGGTGCGGTAGAGCGCCACGCCGAGACCGTCTGCGGCTTCCTGCGCCTGTTCAAAGTCCGTCCGGGTCAGGATGCCCTCCGCGTCGGTGCCGCTGGAGGAGGCGATCACGCCGCCGTAGCTGTCCAGAAGCATGAACTCATATTTGTCCTTATCGGCGAACTGCTCCACCATGCGCCGCAGCGCCAGACTGCGGTTGGATGCCGCTTTGTGGGCAGTGTCGCCGGTGTACATCTTGAGCTGTCCCGTGATGGAGGAGAACCGGCGGTACATCGTCTGCTGGACGCTGTTGTAGGAGCTGCTCGTATCAGTATAGACGAACATCAGTTCAAACGCCAGCACCACCAGCACGGTGATGAGCAGGCTGCCCCGCAGCCAGCGCCGTGTGATACCGCTCTGCATGCGGCGGTCCCCTCCTTTTGTCTCCGGTGTGCTTTCACTCTTCCCAGCGGTAGCCGTAGCCCCAGACGGTGAGGATGTGTGTGGGGCGGCTGGGCTCGTCCTCTACCTTCATCCGCAGGCGGCGGATGTTCACATCCACGATCTTGACATCTCCGAAATAGTTCTCGCCCCAGACGCCCTTCAATATTTTTTCCCGCACCAGCGCGGTGCCGGGGTTGCGGAAGAACAGCTCCATGATCTGGAACTCCACCTGTGTCAGCTCGATGGGTTGACCTGCCTTGAGCAGGACGCGGCGGTTCTCATCCAGCACGAAGTCGCCGCTGACCAGCGCGGCCGGGGCCGCGGGGGGCATATCCGTGGAGCGGTTCACCCGGCGGCACAGAGCCTCCACCCGTGCCAGCAGCTCGCTGACGCTGAAGGGCTTGGTCATGTAATCGTCCGCGCCGATGGACAGGCCGCGGATCTTGTCCTGCTCCTGCCCCTTGGCGCTCAGGATGATGATGCCGATCTTCTGGTCGGTGCGGCGGATGGTCTCACAGAGCGAAAAGCCGTTCATGCCGGGCAGCATCACGTCCAGAATGGCCGCCACGCAGTCCGCCCCGCTTTCCAGCAGCGCCAGAGCGGCCTCGGCGCTCTCGGCCTCCAGCGGCTCCATCCCCGCCAGACGCAGGTTGAGCGCGATCATCTCGCGGATGCTGGCTTCGTCTTCCACGACAAGTACCTTCATCATCAAGGACTCCCTTCTTAGTTCAGCAGATACAGCGAGCGGGAAAGGCGGTAGGTCTCGTCTGTGATGACCGCCTCCGAGCCGAGCCGGGCCTGCATCTGGCGCGAGGCCACGATGCCCAGCCGTGTCCAGCCCGCGGCACCGGTGGAGGCGTCGGCCAGACGCAGCGTCAGCACCAGTTTGTTTTCGTCCAGTGTGCGCAGCTCCATGGCGTCTTCCTCGTCGGTGCTGTCGGTCAGCAGCAGATTGCCCTCCCATTCCATGGGCAGCTCGATGTAACAGCTTGTTTCTTCGTCCAGCAGGCCGAAGCTCTTGCGCGGCTCCTCGCTGGTGTAGTCCATCCAGACGATAAAGTCCATGCGGCGGCTCTGGCTCATATTCAGCAGACCGGCCTCCTCCGGCTGGGTGGGGATCTCCACCACGCCGTCGTCGTCCAGATCGCGGCTGATGAGGCTGGACACGTTGCGCAGCGAAGCGGTGTAAAGCTCTTCCGAGTCGATCTGTTCGGCGGGCATGAGCTGCTGGGTCTCCTCGTCGAAGCACAGCAGCGCCGAGGCCAGATTGTTGCCCGAGATACCGGTCCAGCCGTCCAGAACCAGATAGTGCCGCCCATCGGCGCCCACACCCGCGGCCAGCGACGCGCAGCCGGAAAACTTTTCGGACGCGAGGCCCACCACTGCGGCCTGCTGGAAATAGCCGTCCCGGTCCACGGTCAGCAGCTCGATCTGCACGCCGCCTTCTTCCAGCGTGGTCAGCAGGATCAGGTCTTCGCTGCCGCCGCCGGTGATGTCCTCCACCAGATACTGCTCATAGGGCTGTTCCAGAATGGTGTCCAGCGTCCCATCCCCATAAGAATATACGGCAAGGTACTGGTCCCCCTGCGAGGCCGTGTAGCCCACGACGAGCTGGGCGCCCTCGCCGGGCTGGAGCCGGGCCAGGCGCACGTTGTCCACCGAATCCGCCAGGCCCTCCACCGCCTGCCGCACCTTCCATGCGCCCGCCTCGTCCCGCTGGAGGATGGCGATGCAGACATTGGAGGTCTGCGGGGTCGTATAGAGGACGGCGGCGTCCTGTGCGCCGTCGCCGTCCAGATCATGCAGCAGAAAGGGCGAGAGCAGCTCGCCCTGCAAGGGGTATTTGAGCTGGGCGCTCTCCCCCAGCCATTCGTTCAGGGCCGTTTGCAGCGCGCCGTAATCGCCGGACAGGCGCGGTGCCCGCAGAAGCTCCTCCACCTGCATCGTATCCGAGAGGTTGAACCGGCACCCGGCCAGCGCCGCGCACAGCAGTGCGCACAGGCACAGCCCGCACAGACGGCGTATTCCACGCTTCAAGGCCGACCCCTCCCCCAAAAAAGAATAAGGCAATACGGTTTAAGTATATCACGACAGGATGGCAATTCCAAGTGTCATTCCGCACACTCCGACCGCAAAACCGGCCGCGGTGTCGAATTTTTGCCCCATCTCAAACCCGCCGAACAGCAGTTCCGCCACGCTGACCCAGCACATGATGCCCGCCGCCCCCAGAGTCATGCCCTGGAGCATCGGCTCGGTGAGTACCGGTTCCAGCACGAAATAGGCCAGCAGCGCCCCCACCGGCTCGGCCAGACCGGACGCAAAGGCCGCGGCCGCGCTTTTCCAGCGGCTGCGGGTGGCGTACCACAGGGGCGCGGCCGTGCTGATGCCCTCGGGCAGGTTGTGCAGTGCGATGGCCAGCGACAGCCGCAGCCCGGCACGCGGGTCCTGGATGCCGCTGAACAGCGTCAGGATGCCTTCGGGCAGATTGTGGAACAGCAGCGCCAGCCCCACCGCCAGCCCGCAGTGCAGCGCCCGCGCCCGGGAAGGCTCGGACTCCGCCGCGTCAGCCAAAACACGCCCCTCGTCGGGCAGCAGTGCGCTCATGAGCGCCGCCAGCAGCATCCCCGCCAGCAAAAGCCCGGCCGCCAGCGTGCCCGCCGCCGCGCCGGGCAGGCTGCCCTCAAAGGCGTGCAGGCTCCCGGGCAGCAGGTCCGCCAGACTGACCGCCAGCATCACCCCCGCCGCAAAGCCCAGCGCACGGCTCAGCAGCCGCCGGGTCGGCTTCATCCAAAGCACCAGCAGCCCGCCCAGACCCGTGGATAGCCCGGCCAGCGTCGTCATGCACAACGCGGCCCCCAGTGGATTCTGTCCCATCCTCTTTCCTCCCCCGCTTCGTCGTTCGCCCTGCGCAGAGCGTATCAGAAAAATATATGCGTCCGGC
>JBJERT010000238.1:2022-4472 GCA_051882435.1 Faecalibacterium sp. | reverse complement strand
TACTGCGCCCATCGCCTGCGCGATGGGCGGGAAGGTTTGTTGGTTGGACGGGAGGAGGCGGCACCGGTTTGCGCGCTCCCGCGCGCGGGGGCTGCGCCCGGCGGCGGAAGGAGCGGCACAGAAATGTTGACTCTATCTTAAAGTATCCAGCAACTGGACAGTCAAGAGGGATTTTTACATGGACAAGACCGAATATCATGCGGCCGAATTTGCGCGGCTGGCGGGCATCCCGAAAAAGACGTTGTTATACTACGATGAGATCGGGCTATTCCGGCCCGCCCGGGTGGAGCCGAACGGGTACCGGGTCTATTCCTGGTATCAGCTGGACCGGCTGGCGCTCATCGCGGCGCTGCGGGATCTGGGGGTTCCTCTGCGGCAGATCCGGGAGTATCTGACCCACAGCGATCCCGAACGGCTGGACGCGATGCTGGCGCAGCAGAGCGCCGAGATCGACCGCCGCATGGAACAGCTTCGCCGCCGCCGCGAGATGCTGGAGGGCTTACGCGCCCAGAACGCGGAATTTCTGCGCTGGTGCGGCCGGGGGCCGGTACTGCTGGAGCGCCCGCCCCAGCGCATGACGGTGCTTCTGACGCCGGAGCAGATGAAAGGCCCTCACATCGTCAACTACCTGACCGACGGGCTGTATACCGGCGTGTGCCAGGAGAAGGACGAACTTTTCCTCTACCAGCGCCGGGAGGATGGCGAGCGCTTGCTGCCCGGCGGGCCGTATCTGTGCCTGTACGAAGCCGTGCGGGACCAGGCCGAGCACTGGAAAGGATGGACGGAGCGCCTGCGCGCCCGGCTGGAAAGCAGCGCCGCGGCACAGGGGCTGCGGCTGGGGCAGGCGCTTTATGTGGAATTTAACGAGCTGACCCCCGAAGGAACGCAGGGGGAGACCCCGCTGCGGGTGGGGCGCATCCCGGTGCTTATGCAATCTGCTGCAACTCAGCCGGACGATATGTGAAAAATTCACTCTTGACTTTAGCGGAATAAAGGGTATAATGCAATCAAACCGATGAGGCGGAAGAGAACCTGCACAGCGCGTCTGCAAGAGAGCCCGGAGGATGGAAACGGGCGAGAGCGGGGCAGGACTTCGTGGGCCGCCGAGGGCCGGGCAAAAGGGAAGCTTTTCTTAGTAGCTTGGGACGGAAGCCTCCGTTACAGGGCAGGGGAGTGTTGGCTCTCCGTGAGGGGCTTTGCCATTGGGGCAGAGCAAACAAGGTGGCACCGCAGAATCGTATTTTACCGATCCTGTCCTTGTGGATAACACACAGGGACGGGTCGTTTTTATTGTCAGGCCCGTTCCGCAGGTGGAGCGGGCCTTTCTGTTGCCGTCCGCTCCGGGGAAAGGAGTTATTCTTATGAAAAACACGAACATGATCTCCCGCCGCAGCTTCCTCAAGGCCGCCATGGCCGCCGCGGCTGCGTCCACTCTGGCACTGACCGGCTGCGGCTCCTCCGCATCCAGCAGCACCGCGGCCTCTTCGGCGGCGCCTGCCTCCTCGGCCGCGGGCAAGACGGAGTTCAAGGTGGGTATCGTCAACTATGTGGACGACGCATCCCTGAACCAGATCGTGGCCTCGGTGGAGGGCCGGCTGGACGCTGTGGCCGCCGAGAAGGGCGTGACCTTCAATTATAAGGACTACTATTCCAATGCGCAGGCCGACCAGTCCAATCTGAACCAGATCGGCGCGGACCTTGTGGCCGATCAGGTGGACGTCATCGTTGCGGTGGCCACCCCGACCGCCGCCACCATGCTGGCCGCTGTGGAAGACACCGACATCCCGGTGGTCTACTCCGCTGTGTCCGACCCCGTGGGCGCGGGCTTTGACGGCGAGCCGAACATGACCGGCACCTCCGACGCGCTGGACACCGCCGCTATCATGAATCTGATCCTGGCGCTGAACCCGGATATCGACACCATCGGCCTGTTGTATGACCTGGGACAGGATTCCTCCACGCAGGCCATCGCGGACGCAAAGGCGTTCTGCGACGAGAAAGGCATCAAGTACATCGAGAAGAACGGCACCACCACCGCCGAGGTCCAGATGGCCGCTGAAGCGCTCATTGCCTCCGGTGTCAAGGCGGTGTTCACTCCTACCGACAACACCATCATGACCGCCGAGCTGTCCATCTACGAGGCGTTCATCGAGGCGGGTGTGCAGCACTACACCGGCGCGGACAGCTTCGCGCTGAACGGCGCGTTCATGGGCTACGGTGTAGACTATGAGCAGCTGGGCGAGGCCACTGCGGATATGGTGGTGGAGATCCTCTGCGACGGCAAGGCCCCGGCAGAGCTGCCCTTCCGCACCTTCGACAACGGCATCGCCACGGTGAACACGGAGACCTGCGCAGCGCTGGGCCTCGACTTCGCGGAGGTCAAGGCGGCCTTTGCTCCCTACTGCACCAGCGTAGAGGAGATCACGACCGCGGAATCCTTCTCCTGAATG
>JBJERT010000238.1:0-1922 GCA_051882435.1 Faecalibacterium sp. | reverse complement strand
GCCGCCCTCCTGTTTTGTCCGGGCAGACTTCATTACACTGAAAAAGGAGCTTTTCCATGCTGGCGAGTATCTTTTCGCTCAACGTGATCCAGACGGCTCTGGAACTGGGCTGCATCTATGCGCTGGTGGCTCTGGCGCTGTTTCTGAGCTATTCCATTCTGAATATCGCGGACCTGTCCACCGACGGCTGTTTTACGCTGGGCTGCGCGGTGGCGTGTCAGGTGGCGCTGACCGGCCACCCCTTTCTGGCGCTGCTGGCGGCCATGGGGGCGGGCATGTGTTCCGGGTTCCTCACCGCATTCTTGCAGACCCGCCTCGGCGTGGAGAGCATCATGGCCGGTATCATCGTCAACACCGGCCTGTATACCATCAACCTCGCAGTGATGGGCTTCTCCTCCAATCTCTCGCTGGTCAAGACTGGCACCGTCTTTTCCTGGGCAAAGGAAGCGCTGGCCTTTGCGGGCGGATGGTATAAGCTGGTGTTCGCGGCGGTCATCATCGCATTGGCCTGCGCGGTAATGCTGGCTTTCCTTGGCACACGGCTGGGCCTGTCCATCCGCGCCACCGGCGACAATGCCGCTATGGTGCGGGCCTCCAGCATCAACCCGGCCTTTACCATCACGGTGGGCCTGTGCATCTCCGGCTCCCTGACTGCGCTGTCCGGCGGTCTGCTGGCCCAGTATCAGAAGAGCTGCGACATCAACGTGGGCACCGGCATGGTCACCATCGCGCTGGCGTCGCTCATCATCGGCGAGACGCTGCTGGGCCGCCGGACCATGCTCCGCCGTGTGCTGGGCGTGGTGTTCGGAAGCTGTCTGTATCGGTTTATCGTGGCGGTAGCTTTGCGCTTCAATGTGCCCGCGGCGGCTATGAAGCTGGTGTCTGCCATCATCGTTGCGGTGGCCATCTCGATGCCTGCCATTCAGGAGCGCGTGGCCTTCCAGAAGCGCAAGAACGCGGCCCGCGCGCGCCGCAAAGCCAAAAAGGAGGCGGTCTGAGATGGAAATGCTGACGCTTCGCGGTCTGCACAAGACCTTCAACCCCGGCACAGTGAACGAAAAGGTCGCGCTGGACGGGGTGGAGCTGCATATGGAGGCAGGCGACTTTGCCACCATCGTCGGCTCCAACGGCGCGGGCAAATCCACGCTGTTCAACGCCATCACCGGCGGCTTCCTCGTGGATGAGGGCGATATCCTGCTGGGCAATGAGGATATCACCTTCCAGCCCGAATACCAGCGCAGCAAGGTCATCGGGCACCTGTTCCAGGACCCGCTCAAGGGCACCGCGCCCAATATGACCATCGAGGAGAATCTCGCGCTGGCTTATCTGCGGGCCGGCACGAGCCAGTATCAGTTCTTTTCCCGCATCTCCCGCAAGGATAAAGAGGTGTTCCGCGAAAAGCTGGCCTTGCTGGATATGGGCCTCGAGGATCGCATGAAGCAGCCGGTGGGCCTGCTTTCGGGCGGCCAGCGCCAGGCGCTGACCCTGCTCATGGCTACCCTTGTTACCCCTAAGCTGCTGCTGCTGGATGAGCACACCGCCGCGCTGGACCCCGCCACCGCCGAAAAGGTGCTGGAACTGACCAAGAGCATCGTGGCGGAGAAAAAAATCACCTGCCTGATGGTCACGCACAATATGCACCAGGCGCTGGAGCTGGGCAACCGCACCCTGATGATGGACGCGGGCCGCATCGTGTTCGACGTCAAGGGCGAGCAGCGCAGCAAAATGACCGTGGACGACCTGCTGGAAAAATTCCACGAAAACGCCGGGCAGGAGCTGGACAACGACCGCATCCTGCTCAGCAAGGTCGAACGATAATCGAAACGATAAACCGCCGCGGAAAGGAAACGCTCCCTTTCCGCGGCGGTTTTGCAGTCTCTGAAAGAGCAGGGGCGCAGCCCCCGCGCGCGGGAGCGCGCAAA
>JBJERT010000237.1:2036-4484 GCA_051882435.1 Faecalibacterium sp. | reverse complement strand
TTCCTTTTTTTCAAAAAAGGAACAAAACCCCCGTCTGTCAAAGCCGGAGCAGCCCAGCCTGTTCCAGGCGCTTGCGCAGCAGCGCACCCACTGCCACCGACAGCACGACCTTGACAAGGTCGAACAGGATGAACGGATAGACGCAGACCGTCAGAGCGTAGCCCAGCGTACAGCCCATCTGGAACACGAACCACGCGGTGCCAAGAGCATAGCTCACCGCGATGCCCGCCACAAGGCCCAGCGCGGACAGCACCGGCTGGCCCTTGGTCTTTTCGATGACCAGTCCGCCGAGAAAGGCCATGGGCAGAAAGCCGATGAGATAGCCGCCGGTCGGCCCGGCGAGCTTGGCCAGACCTGCGCCGTAGCCGGAGAACACGGGCAGCCCGGCCGCGCCCAGCAGCAGATAGACCGCCACGCTCAGCGTCCCGAACTTCGGCCCCAGCAGCCACACCGCCAGGCAGATGACCAGATTGGTCAGCGAGATCGGCACTTCCCCGATGGGCACCGACAGCGGGCCAAGCACACACATTACAGCGGCCATCAGCGCAGTGACCGCCATTTGATAGGTCGTAAATTTCTTTTTCGAGATCGTTTCTTCCATCGTTGGTTCCCCCTCATGCAAATCATATCGGTCGATGGGGAAAGTATAAGCCGGAAAAAACGCGAAAGTCAACAAAAAAGATGAGACAGGGTTTACAATCCGGGCCGCGCCGACAAAAATGGCCTGTGCGGATGCACAGGCCGAGCAAAAAGTTTTTGCCCCGCTTTTTTCAAAAAGCGGGAAAACCGTTTCCTTTTCTCACAGCGCCGAGTAGCCGAAGCTGTTGACCAGAGCGTCGATGTGGTGGCCCGCCTGACAGAGCGGGCAGCTGCGGGAGTCATAGCTGGCATAATCGGGCAGGCGGGAGGGATCAAAGATAGAGGTCACGGGATAGCCCATGCACTCGTGGGTCGTGGCGAAGATGGCCGACAGGCCTGCCACCGTGCCGCCGTAGTAGTTCACGGCTTCAATGGCGGCCTGAACGGTGTAGCCGGTGGTGATAGATGCCGCCAGAATGAGCACATGCTTGCCTTTGACCATGGGGGCGAGATTGTCGCGCAGGATGATCTGGCTGCCGGAGGTGTATTCCGGCGTCACGATGTAGATGGTCTGGTGGGCGTTCATGTTCGTGAAGCCGTCCTTGGTCAGCTCGTTGGCGACGCAGGTGCCGATGACCTGTGTGCCGTCCAGGCAGAGCACAGTATCCACAATGGTGCTGTGCTGATAGGCGGCCACCAGTTCCTTGGCCACAGCCTTGGCCTCGGACAGACGGGATTTCTGGGTGGTCACGTCGATATAATAATTGATATGGCTGTGGCTGGTAGCAAAATGCCCTTTGGCCACGCGCAAAAACAGACTGCGGTTCTGCGTGGGCAGCTTTACCATGTTGATCATCGATCCAACACTCCTGTTCATACGATTCTGGGCGCAGCAAAAGCCGGAGCCGCCCTCATAGACCTATTGTAATGAAAAACGGTAGGGGACACAAGGCGTAAAACTGCTAAAATTCTTTGCGGGAAACAGGGCATTGCGCCGAAAATAACGCGGGACCCGCACACTCGTGCGGGTCCCGGTGAAACAGTTCAGGACTGTTTGAGATTCCAGGTGGCGTAATACTCCGTCTGCTCGGGATAGTTGGGGTAGTACCGGATGGTCAGAGTATCGCCCGCGCTCAGAGATGCATCGGCGCTCAGGACGCAGCTGACCGTCTTGCCCTTCTCGATGGTGTAGGTCCTGTATTCTTTGCCGTCCACCGTGATCGCCAGAGACAGATTGCTGCTGCTCCAACGGGAATCGTACTTGATGGTATCGCCATTCGTTACCATGACCAGGAAGTTATCTGCCCGGAGGAGCCGCGGGTTGGAGCGGTCGCTCTTGATGGTGATGGGCACGGTGACTCTGGAGCCGGAGACTGTGGGAGCGTTGACCGTGGTCGTTGCCATGAGCAGGGTCTGCGTACCGGTCTTGTTCAGGACCGGCTTATTGGGGTCAGAGCAGGCGGTCAGCAGACCGGAGCAGGAAACCATCACTGCGGCGGCTGCGCTGTATTTCAGAAAAGAGCGACGGGAAAATTCTAAGGACATAAAGCGTTCCTCCTTTGATCGCAAAATGGATTGCGGGGCAGAAAGGCCCTGGGTATAGAATAGGCGAAACCAGAAGGATTGTCAATCGATTTCACAAGAATTTTGCCAAATCGATCTCCCGAATCTGACCGCTTTCCGTCAAAAACCGACGAAATTAAACCGGTGCGGCGCAGCTCATTCGCCGGTGGTCAGGTCGCTGACGCTCATGCGGAAGGTGATGGTGCGGTCCTCCACGAAGGTGGGCATAAAGGTCACGTCCATTTCCTTCCAGCCCTTGGGGACCAGGCAGACCATCTCGATGTAGCCTGCGCGCTGGGGCGGCAG
>JBJERT010000237.1:0-1936 GCA_051882435.1 Faecalibacterium sp. | reverse complement strand
TAGCCCTCGATGCCCAGCTCCAGATTCATGCGGAACAGGCCGGTAAAGCTGACCAGAAGGTTGTTCCAGTTGCTGATCGTATCGCCGACCTTGACCTCGACAGAGGTATTATTGCCGTTGGAGGAGCAGCCGCCCAACAGGCTGGCCGCGCCCATGGCGGCGGCAGAAGCACCGGTGCATTTCAAAAAGGTGCGGCGGGAAATTTTGTTCGACATAGCGATTCTCCTTTTTATAAAACGATTGGAAGAGATACCCTTTTTATATCGCGTTTTGGGCCGATGCGCAAGGGGTTTGGACGACAATTCATGGAGTGTTAACAGATGGACAGCACAGGGACAAGCCCCTTACGGCTCGGGGCTCAGCCCTTTGACGTGGGTCTCGCTGGTCTTGACCAGGTTGAGCAGGCTGGGCGTATACAGCGGGAACTCCCGGGTCAGGCTCTCGGTGGTCATGGCAAGGCAGGAGGGGTCTTTCAGGCCGGGCTGGCCGTTCAGGTCCTGGCCGGAGAGCAGAGTCTCCACGTTGGCCTCGGCCATGCGCATCACAGCGTCGGAGTAGCCCGGCCAGCGCTTTTCCTCCACGCTGAACAGGCCGGGGGCGTTGTGCGGCTCGGCGGAATAAAGCAGGCGGAACATCCGGGTGACAGCCATCATCAGATAGGCGCTCACCTCGTTGGTCAGCGCCTTGCTGTGGCACTGGCCGATCTTGGCATAGAGCACGTTCAGGCTGTTGGAGATGAGCTTTTTGTTCATGGTGGGCAGCACGCTGCCATGGTACACGCTGTCCTTCATTTTATCCGGGCTGGGCAGGTCCTCGGCCGAAAGCATCATGCCGTTGCGCTCGGCGCTGCGCCCCAGCAGATAATCGCAGGAAACATTGTAATAATCCGCCACCCGGACCACGAAGTCCAGCCCGCATTCGCGGATGCCCTTTTCGTAGTGGGAGAGCAGCGCCTGCGAGACCCCCAGGTCCTCTGCCGCCTGCTTCTGGGTGATGCCGCGCTCCTTGCGCAGCAGCTTGATGATACGATTGAATTCCATGGTTCTGCTCCTCAGATCATAGTGGGGGAACGTCTTTTCTTGCGGTTTACAGCACGTTGATTATACACAAGGGAAAACGACTTGTAAAGCACGAAAAGTGACGATATTTTTTGCTGTTTTTCGTCATTTTTGTCAAAAGACTTGCCCTGCCCCAAGATGTATGATACACTTACAGACATTGCATCAATATTTTGTGGCGCGCTGCGGCGCACCCGGCTGAACAGAGCTTTGGAGAGGGGAATCGTTGTGAAGACCTTTAAGCTGCATCTTATCCGCCACGGTCTGACCGAGGGCAATTTGCGGGGGCTGTATCTTGGCAGCGGCACCGACCTGCCGCTGTGCGGCGAGGGCCGCGCCCAGCTCGCGGAGCTAAAGGAGAGGTTCGAATATCCGCAGGTGGATACGGTGTTTTCTTCGCCGATGCTGCGCGCGGTGGAAACGGCGAATATCCTGTTCCCGAACGCGGCGCACCAGTTCACGGTGAAGGACCTGCGGGAGGCCGGGTTTGGCGTCTTTGAGGGCCGCCCGGTCAAGGAGCTGGTCCGGGACCCCGACTTTGAAAAATGGATCACGCCCGGCTCCGGCTTCGTGCCGGAGGGCGCCGAGCCAACGCAGGAGTTCCACCGCCGCTGCGCCGAAACGCTGCTGCGGCTGTTCGAGTATATGATCCGCATGGACGTGACCGAGGCGGCCTGCGTGACCCATGGCGGCGTTATCATGAGCATGCTGAGCCAGCGCGCCCTGCCCAGCCGACGCCCCGAGCAGTGGATGGCAGACCCCGGCTGCGGATACACGGTCCAGACCGACGTGCAGCTCTGGATGCGGGACCGCCTGGTGGAGGCCATCGACATCGTTCCGTTCGGCTATGCCGACACCCTGCGGGGACAGGCGGAGAC
>JBJERT010000236.1:0-4493 GCA_051882435.1 Faecalibacterium sp. | reverse complement strand
CTGTTCTTGGAGGTGAAGGCCAGGATGACCATGGAGGCCACAAAGGGCATCATATTGTAGATGTTGCTGGACCAGCCCAGTTGTGCCAGGAAGGTCGAGTCGGCAATGTTTGCCAGACTCTTGAACACCGCGAAGAACATGGCCGCGCCGCAGATGTGGAAGGGCTTCCACTGACCAAAGATCATGACGGCCAGCGCAAGGAAGCCTGCGCCCGCCACGCCGACCTCAAAGTTCCAAGTCTGCACCGGGGGCACGATGTAGGCCAGACCGCCCACCGCGCCCAGCGCGCCGGAGATCAGCACGCCCGCATAGCGCATGCGATACACATTGATGCCCACCGAATCAGCCGCCTGCGGATGCTCACCGCAAGCCCGCAGGCGCAGGCCAAAGCGGGTCTTGTACAGCACCACATAGCTGGCGACCAGCAGGACCAACCCCAGCGGGACAAAAATGCTCATTTCAACACCAAAGAAGTTGAACAGGAACGGTTTGTTGGAGTAATTCAGTTTGGCGCTGCCGGTCGAGCTGAAATATTTGGCCAGAATGACCGCCACCGCCGTAGCCAACAGGTTCAGGGCCGTGCCGCCGATGGTCTGGTCCGCCTTCAGATTGATGGACGCATACGCCAGCAGCAGACTGTACACCATACCGGCCAGCGCGGCCATCAGCACCGAAAGGCACACCACCACGAACGCGGGCAGGCCCGAGGGCAGAAGGGTCAGCGTGAGCACGCCCGCCACGCCGCCGACGACCATGATACCTTCCAGCGCAATATTGATGATGCCGGAGTGCTCGCTGAACATGCCGCCCAGTGCCACCAGCATCAGCACGATGCCATACAACAGGGTATATTTGATGAGAAGCAGCATATCACTTGCCCTCCTTCTTCTTTTCCGCAGAAGCAGGCTCTGCGTTCACGTTGGTCTTGTCCTTGTTTTTGAACAGCAGACCGTGGATCTTGCCGCGGAACAGCATCGAGAACGCGCACAGATAGATGATGATGCCGCTGATGAGGTCGGCCACCTCGGTGGGGTAGTACTTGGTGGAAAGGAAGGAGCCGCCCACCGAGATATGGGAGATGAACAGCGCCGAGAAGATCGCACCGATGGGGTGCGAGCTGGCCAGCAGCGCCACCGAGATGCCGTTGAAGCCGATGGCCGGCAGGCTGGTGGAGTTCAGCGGATTCCACTCGGACACGCCGGACAGATAATACAGGCCCGCGCCGAAACCGGCCAGTGCGCCCGCAATGGTCATGGAGAGGATGATGTTCTTCTTCTCGTTGATGCCCGCGTAGCGCGCGGCGTTCTTGTTGAGGCCCACGGCTTTCAGCTCATAGCCGAAGGTGGTCTTGTTCAGCACCACCCAGATGACGATGGCCACCGCCGCCGCCAGGAAGATCGCAATGGTCGTGCTGTTGGTCTGGAACATCTTGTTCAGGCCGAAATCCGGGATGATAGACCCCGCATAATCCGCGTTCTTGCGCAGGTTCCAGGTCTTGGTGCTGCGCGCGTCATACATGGGGCCTCTGCCGTTCTGGTAGATCAGCTCATTGACCAGATACAGGCCGATCCAGTTGAACATGATGGAGGTGATGACCTCGTTGATGTTCAGATACGCCTTGAAGAAGCCAGGGATCGCACCCCACAGGCCGCCCATGATCGTAGCCGCCAGCAGGCAGACGAACCACGGCAGCTTGAGCATGATGGCGCAATAGAGCGCGCCGTAGGCTCCCAGCGTGTACTGGCCCGCCGCGCCGATGTTGAACAAGCCGGTCTTGAAGGCAAACGCCACCGAAAGGCCGGTCATGACGAGCGGGGCCGCGTTCGCCAGCATCTTGCCCACGCCATAGGGCGCATCATAAAAGCCGCCCTTGAGGATGCGGACGAAGCCGTCGCCCCACGCATGGGCGGGGTTGATGGCCACCAGCACAAGGAAGCCGCAGACCAGACCAATGAGGATGCACAGCAACGCCGCCATGACGCTGGTGATGGAGCTTTGCATCCCACTGTTGCGGGAAAGCAGTTTATTCTTTTTCATGCCGCGTCACTCTCCTTTCCCCTGCTTGCGGGCACCGGCCATGTAGAGGCCCAGCTCCTGCACGGTGGTCTTTTTCGGGTCGAACTCGCCCACGATCTCGCCCTCGTACATGACAAGGATGCGGTCG
Organism: Faecalibacterium sp.; assembly: GCA_051882435.1. GTDB lineage: Bacteria > Bacillota > Clostridia > Oscillospirales > Ruminococcaceae > Faecalibacterium. Next base: position 2,329 of record JBJERT010000236.1, on the reverse strand, counting down.
GAGAGGTTCATTACCTCATCCAGCTCCAGGCTGACCAGAAGCACCGCCTTGCCCTTGTCGCGCTCGGCCACGATCTGGCGGTGGATATACTCGATGGCGCCCACGTCCAGACCGCGGGTGGGCTGGACTGCGACCAGCAGGCGCGGGTCGCGGTCGATCTCGCGGGCGATGATGGCCTTCTGCTGGTTGCCGCCGGACATGCTGCGCACGATGGTCGAGCTGCCCTGACCGCTGCGCACGTCGTACTGCTCAATGAGGCGGTCGGAGTATTCCCGCACCTTGTCGTGGCGGATAAAACCGCCCTGCTGGAACTCGGGCTGCCAGTAGCGCTGGAGCACGATGTTGTTTTCCAGCGAGTAATCCAGCACGAGGCCGTGCTTGTGGCGGTCCTCCGGGATGTGGCTCATGCCCTCCTTTGCGCGCTGGCGGATGGCCGCATGGGTGATGTCTGTGCCGTCCAGCGTGATCTTTCCGGCAGTGATCTTGTCCAGTCCGGTCAGGCCGTAGACGAACTCGGTCTGGCCGTTGCCCTCGATGCCCGCCAGACAGACGATCTCGCCCTCACGCACCTGGAAGGAAACGTTTTTGACCGAATCCTTTTTGTGGATGGAATTGTGCATGGTCATGCCCTGCACGTCCAGAACGACCTTGCCGGTCTTAGGGGGCTTTTTTTCCACCTGGAGCTGGACGTCGCGGCCGACCATCATGCGGGAAAGCTCCTCTTTGGTGGTGTCCTTGATGTCCACGGTACCCATGTATTTGCCCTTGCGCAGCACGGTGCAGCGGTCCGCCACGGCCATGATCTCGTTGAGCTTGTGGGTGATGAACAGGATGGACTTGCCCTCGGCCTTGAAGCCGCGCATGATCTGCATCAGCTCGTCGATCTCCTGCGGAGTGAGCACAGCGGTCGGCTCGTCGAAGATGAGGATCTCGTTGTCACGGTAGAGCATCTTCAAAATCTCGACGCGCTGCTGCATGCCGACCGAGATGTCGCTGATGAGCGCGTCCGGGTCCACGCGCAAGCCGTATTTTTCGCTGAGCGCCTGTACTTTTTTGCGCGCCTCCGCTTTCTGGAGGAAGCCCATCCGGTTCGGCTCCGCGCCCAGGATGATGTTGTCCAGCACGCTGAAGCATTCCACCAGCTTGAAATGCTGGTGGACCATGCCGATGCCAAGAGCGTTGGCGTCATTGGGGTCGCGAACCTGCACCTCTTTGCCGTCTTTCAAAATTTTGCCGGCCTCCGGCTGATACAGGCCAAACAGCACACTCATCAGCGTGCTCTTGCCCGCGCCGTTCTCGCCTAACAGAGCGTGGACCTCACCTCTGCGCAGTTGGAGGGTAATATCATCGTTCGCCTTGATGCCAGGGAATTCCTTGGTGATATGGAGCATCTCGATCACAAAATCCTCTGCCAATCTGCTCACTCTCCTTTCGTGCCGCAACGGCACTGATACTATTGTAACCTCCATTATAACTGATTTTCGACCTTTTGCACACTCGTTTTTGATTTTTTGGGGAAAAGCTGACGGAAAAGTATTACTTTTGTGCAGTTCGACGACGGGATGGGACGAAGGTTTTCCCACTTTTTGAAAAAAGTGGGGCAAAAACTTTTTACTGCGCCCATCGCCTGCGCGATGGGCGGGCGAGTTTGTTGGTCTGACGGAAGGCGGCGGCATCATTTTGCGCGCTCCCGCGCGCTGGGGCTGCGCCCGGCGTTGCAATAAAGCACTTCTTGGAATCGCCCTCTCCGTCATTGCTCCGCAATGCCACCTCTCCCAAAGGGAGAGGCAAGGCCGTGCCGGAAAGCTCTCGCGCTATAGTAGAGCGTTTCTTGGCTCCCCCTTTGGGGGAGCTGGCGCGCAGCGCCTGAGAGGGCGATTCCAAGAAACATCTACCGGAAGCGCACCAAAAGGCCCCCTCACTGAGGGCAACGGCGACGACCGCGGCCAGAGGCCGAAACAGGGAGGAGCTGTTGGGGCCGCACTCTGATTTTTATGAGGCCGCTCAAGGCCGAAATAAAAATCAGCCAGTGCAACCCGTTGCTGTCGCCGCAGGCGACTGGGGGAGTGGCAGCGTGCTGCACTCCTTCCGTCATCGCTTCGCGATGCCACCTCCCTCAGGGAGGGAGGCTTTTCCCCACTGCAACGCTGAACTGGACCGACGCCGGGCGCAGCCCCAGCGCGTGGGAGCGCGCAAAAGGCGGCCGACCAACTACCGGCTCCCATAAAACTCCCTGCAAAACGCGAATGCGTTTTGCGACTGAAAAGCTTTTTCGGTTCCTTTTTCTCGAAAAAGGAACAAAAAAAACAAAAAGTCCGCAGACTCTTAA
>JBJERT010000235.1:0-4499 GCA_051882435.1 Faecalibacterium sp. | reverse complement strand
CGACTGAAAAGCTTTTTCGGTTCCTTTTTCTCGAAAAAGGAACAAAACCCCCGTACCCCTGATTTTTTTGCGCTTTTCCCCTTTACAAGCCGCCGCAAGTGTGCCATAATTTTATCAAATACGCCCGTCGGGGAGCGGTCGGACGGGAAAGCGGCCGTCCTGCGGGCAAACTGAATCTGAGAGGGGAAATTGCCATGAGCCACATCATCATCCCGGAAAACTACACCCCTGCGCTGAATCTCTACGACACCCAGCGCGCCATCGGCACGGTCAAGCGGCTGTTTGCCGACACGCTGTGCGCCACCCTGAACCTGTACCGCGTGTCCGCGCCGCTGTTCCTGGAGGCTTCCACGGGCCTGAACGACGACCTGAACGGCGTGGAGCGCAAGGTGACCTTTTCCATCCGAGACACCGGCACCGAGGCGCAGGTGGTCCAGTCGCTGGCCAAGTGGAAGCGCAAAGCGCTGAAGGACTATGACTTCCGCGTAGGCAAGGGCCTGTACTGCGACATGAACGCCATCCGCCGCGACGAGGAGCTGGACAACCTTCACTCCATCTATGTGGACCAGTGGGACTGGGAAAAGGTCATCCGCGAGGAGGACCGCAACACCGCATACCTCAAAAACGTGGTGCGATCCATCGTCTCGGCGGTATGCGCCACCGAGATGAACCTGCACGCCATGTTCCCCCAGCTCCAGGAGCTGCCGCTGCACACCCCCAATGTGACCTTTATCACCACGCAGGAGCTGGAGGATCTCTATCCTGACCTGACCCCGAAGGAGCGGGAAAACGCCTTTGTCAAAGAGAACGGCACCACCTTCCTGATGCAGATCGGTGCGCCCCTCAAGAGCGGAAAGCCCCACGACGGCCGCGCGCCCGACTACGACGACTGGGCGCTGAACGGCGACCTGCTGTTCTGGAACGAGCCGCTCCAGTGCAGCTATGAGCTGAGCAGCATGGGCATCCGCGTCAGCCCCGAGAGCATGGACCGCCAGCTCACGCAGGCGGGCTGCGACGACCGCCGCGCTCTGCCCTTCCACAAGGCCGTGCTGGCGGGCGAGCTGCCCTATACCATCGGCGGCGGCATCGGCCAGAGCCGCCTGTGCATGCTGCTGCTGGGCAGCGCTCACATCGGCGAGGTCCAGGCCAGCGTCTGGGACGAGGCCACCCGCACCGCCTGCGCCGAGGCAGGCATCCCGCTGCTGTGATCTTTTTCTGAGAGCAAAGCGCCTCCGCACAGTTCAGGCTGTGCGGAGGCGCTTTTTTCCCGCTTTTTGAAAAAAGCGGGGCAAAAACTTTTTACTGCGCCCATCGCCTGCGCGATGGGCGGGAAGGTGTTTGGGTTGGACGGCAGGCGGCGGCACAGGTCTGCGCGCTCCCGTGCGCGGGGGCTGCGCCCCATTACTTGGCGGTATTGATAAAGCTGCGGTTATCCCACAGATACTTTCCGCCCGAAAGAGCGGTCACTGCGGCCACCGCCCAGCACAGCACCTGCGAAGCGAGGCTGACGAAGCCCGCGCCATCCGGGCCGGCCAGCGCCGCAGCAAAGAAATAAAAGATGATCGTCAGCATCTGGAGCACGGTCTTGACCTTGCCCCACATATTGGCGGCGATGACCTTTCCGTCCTTGGCGCTGGCGGCCACCATGCGCAGGCCGGACACCGCGAACTCCCGGGCAAGGATAATGGACACCACCACCGGCGAGCACACGCCGTCGCGCATCATATAGAGGAACGCAACGGTGGTCAGCAGCTTATCGGCCAGCGGGTCGGCAAACTTGCCAAAATCCGTGACCATATGCCATTTGCGGGCGAGGTGGCCGTCCAGAAAATCGGTAAAGCTGGCCACGGCGAACACGACGCCCGCGACGAGGTACCAGGTCGTATTGAAGCTGGCCGTACCGAACTGGCTCAGCGAAACGAATACCATGAACACCGGCACCAGCAGGATGCGGGCCATCGTCAGTTTATTGGGCAGATTCATAAAAAGCTCCTTTGGTCAATGGTCTTTACTGCTGCGGCGCCACCGTGCCGTACAGATCGTACAGGTCGCTGTCGTCCACCAGAACGTCATAAAATTCGCCGGGGTAGAGCGGCGTTTCGCTGGCAACGCAGACGTTGCCGTCCACCTCCGGGGCATCACCGGCCGTGCGGCAGAGGTACAGGCCGCTGTCCTCGTCGATGCCGTCGCAGAGGACACGGAGGGTCTGCCCCACCTTGGCGGCCTGCTTTTCCGCCATGATGCCGGTCTGGATCTGCATCACAAGGTCGGCGCGGCGCTGCTTGGTCTCCTCGTCCAGCTGGCCCTCCATGCGGGCGGCCACGGTGTTCTCCTCCGCGGAGTAAGCGAAGCAGCCCAGACGGTCGAAGCGGACCTCCTTGACGAACGCGCACAGCTCCTCGAACTGCTCCTCCGTCTCACCGGGGAAGCCCGCGATCAGAGTCGTGCGCAGCGTGATATCGGGGATCGCCGCGCGCAGCCGCCCGATGACCTCCAGCAGCTCGGCACGGGTGGAGCGGCGGTTCATGCTGCGCAGGATCGCATCGTTGCAGTGCTGGATGGGAAGGTCCAGATACGGCACCACCTTTTTGCAGCGCTGCATGGCGGCGATGAAATCATCGGTAATGCGTTCGGGATAGGCGTACATGATGCGGATCCATTCCAGACCGTCGATGCGGTCCAGCTCGTCCAGCAGCTGGCAGATGCTGCCCGGCCTGCCCCAGTCCTCGCCGTAGGCGGTGGGGTCCTGCGCCACGATGATCAGCTCTTTGACCCCCTCGCCCGCCAGCCAGCGGGCCTCGGCCACGCAGTCCGCCAGTTCCCGGCTGCGCAGCGGCCCGCGGATGAGCGGGATGGCGCAATAGTGGCAGCGGTTATTGCAGCCTTCCGCGATCTTTAAGTATGCGTAGTGGGCGGGCGTACCGATCACGCGTTTGCCGCCCAGCGGGAAATCCTGTTTGGCACCGTAGCTTTCCAGATGCTCCTCGCCGCCGCATACCCGTGCGACGATGGCGTCAATGGCCTTGTTGGAGGCACAGCCCACCACCGCGTCCACCTCGGGGATCTCCTGCTGGATCTGGCTGCGGTAGCGCTCGGCCAGACAGCCCGTGACCACCACCTTGAGGCCGGGGTTCACCTGCTTGTAGGAGCAGGCTTCCAGAATGTTCTCGATGGCCTCGCTCTTGGCGCTCTCGATAAAACCGCAGGTGTTGACCAGGATCACGTCCGCTTCGGCAAGCTCGGCCACCGTTTCGTGGCCCGCGGACAGCAGGATATGCACCATGCCGTCCAGATCCACCTGATTTTTGGGGCAGCCGAGGGAAATACATGCAATTTTCATAGAGGGAAATAACTCACTTTCTCAGGGTCTTTCAGCGCGTATGCGCCGGGGTGTGAAATGTTCTTTGTCCTGTTTCCTTTCAGGAAGGCGGGGATCCCTCGTCCAGCGCAGCCTCCGCGCGGGCCACCGCCTGCCGGACGACGGGATACGCGAATCCGCGGCGCAGCAGCGCGGCCACTACCAGATCGCGGCGGCCTGTAGAGAGCTTGGCGCGGTAGCGGCTGTCGATGAGCGCCGCCGCGGCGGCAAGCTCCGGGCTTTCGCCGTCGGCATCCGGGACGGTATAGACAGCGTCCAGCGCGGTCTGCGCCTGCTGGGCTGTCAGGCCCTTCTGGCGCAGGTCCTGCGCGGTAGCGCGGCGGCTCTTGCGGGCGCAGAGCAGACTGTGGGCGCGGGCCTCGGCATAGCGGGCATCGTCCACATAGCCGTGCTCCACCATCTCCGCCACGGCAAAGGCCGCAGCCTGCTCCGTAAAGCTGCGGCACAGCCGCTCATACAGCACGCCGGAGGGCAGCTCCTGCCCGGCCAGCAGCTCCAGCGCCCGGGCGCGGGCCTTTGCGCCGTCCTCCGAGCGTTCTTCCGCCGGGCGGGGCGGGCGTCGGCTCCAGCCCATTTAGTCCTCCACCATGATGTCCAGCTCGCTCTCGCTGCTGCGGGCCGGGGCCTTGACCACCGGTTCCTTGGCCGCGGGGGCGCGCTCCTCCGCCGCGGCAGGGGCGGAGGCCGCTTTGCCGCCCGGGCGGCGGCTGGCATAGAGCTTGTCCGCATTGGCGCGGATCTGGCCCTCGATATCGTTGGCCACTTCGGGGTTGTCCTTGAGGAACTGCTTCGCGTTGTCGCGGCCCTGACCCAGGCGGATATCGCCATAGTTGAACCACGCGCCGGACTTCTGGACGATGCCCAGCTTGACGCCCACATCGATCAGCTCGCTCATTTTGGAGATGCCCTCGCCGAACATGATATCAAATTCGGCCTCACGGAACGGGGGCGAGACCTTGTTTTTGACCACCTTGGCGCGGGTATGGTTGCCGATGAACTGACCGGAGGAATCCTTCAGGCCCTCCACGCGGCGGATATCGATGCGCACCGAAGCGTAATATTTCAGCGCGCGGCCGCCGGTGGTGACCTCGGGGTTGCCGTACATGACGCCCACCTTTTC
>JBJERT010000234.1:0-4508 GCA_051882435.1 Faecalibacterium sp. | reverse complement strand
GTGGCGACCACAGTGCCCTGCTCGGTGCTGTTGGGATAGCGGACGAACTCTCCCGACTTGAGGATGCTGACATATTCCGGCCGGACGACCGCCTGGGTCACATCTTTTACCGCGTCCTCAAAGCCTTTGAGCGCGTGGAACTGCTCAATGGAGGCGGACTGTCCGATGAACTGCGCGACGAACGGCGTGGCCGGACTGCGGTAAATTTCGGCAGGGGTGCCGATCTGCTCGATACGGCCCTGATTGGTGATGATGATCTCATCAGCCACCTCAATGGCCTCGTCCTGGTCGTGAGTGACAAAAATACTGGTGACGCCCACAGCGGAGATCATCTGGCGCAGCCAGCTTCGCAGCTCCTTGCGCACTTTGGCGTCCACAGCGGCGAACGGCTCGTCCAGCAGCAGAAGCTGCGGGTTCGGGGCCAGCGCCCGTGCGAACGCCACACGCTGCCGCTGGCCGCCGGAAAGCTGGTTCGGATATCGCTTGGCAAAGGGGGTCAGCTCCACGAGCCGCAGCATCTCCTCCACGCGGGCATGGATCTTTTCCTTGGGCCACTTCTGCACCTGTAAGCCGAACGCGATGTTGTCCCAGACGGTCATATAACGGAACAACGCGTAATTCTGGAACACAAACCCGATGCCGCGTTTGCTGGCGGGCACATCGTTGACCACGGTGCCATCAATGATGATCTCGCCGCTGTCCGCGGTCTCCAACCCGGCCAGCATCCGCAGGATGGTGGTCTTGCCGCTGCCGGACGGCCCCAGCAGGCCGATGAGCTGCCCCTTGGGGATGCCGAACGAGATATCCCGGGACGCCTTGAAATCGCCGAAGCTCTTGTTGACATCTTTGAACTCTACATAATATTCATTTGCCATCGTTACACCTCACGCTCTTTTTGGCCCAGTGCTTCCAGAACACTGCGCAGGATCAGGACAAGGACCGCCATCAGTACCAGAATGAAGGACATGGCAAACGCTCCGGTAAAATCATAGCCCTGATATAACAGCTCAATGTACAGGGGCATGGTGTTGGTCTTGCCCCGCAGGTGGCCGGACAGGACGGATACGGCGCCAAATTCGCCCATGGCGCGGGCCGTGCAGAGCACCATGCCGTACAGCAGTGCCCATTTGATGTGGGGGAAGGTGACACGCCAGAAGATCGTCCATCCGCCCGCACCCATCAGAGCCGCTGCTTCCTCTTCTTCGGTGCCCGCTGCGGTCAGCACCGGGATGATCTCGCGGGAAATGAAAGGAAAGGTGACGAACACAGTGGCCAGTACGATGCCCGGCACCGCGTAGATAATGGAGATGTTATATTTTTGCAGCAGCGGGTAAAGGATGCTCTGCCGCCCGAAGGTCAGCACATAGATCAGACCGGCAATGATGGGGGAGACCGTCAGAGGCAGGTCGATGAAGGTGGAGAGTACCTTTTTGCCCCGGAACTGGAACCGGGTGATGCACCATGCGGCAAAAATGCCGAAGATGGTGTTGAGGATCAGCGCGGCGGCAGTGGCCTACAAAGTCAGCTGGACGGCTTTGATGGCGTAGGGATCGGTGACGGCCGCCACATAGGCGTGCCAGCCCTCCCGGAACGCCGTGGCGATGACGTAGATCAGCGGGAGCACCAGCATGACGGCAAGAAAGATCACGCTGATGCCGATGAGCAGCCACTTGGCCGGACCGCCGGACGATTTTGCCTTCATCGGTTTTCCCTCCTTATGCAATGCCGCTGACGATTTTGGATACGCGGCTCTGGATGACTGCGTTGACGAACAGGATCAGGAATGCCGCCGCCAGCATGACCAGTGCGATAGAGGTGGCACCGGCGTAGTCGTATTCCTGTAATTTTGCCATGATGAGCAGCGGGGTGATCTCCGTTTTATAGGGGGTATTGCCTGCGATGAACACCACACTGCCGTACTCGCCCAGACAACGCGCAAACGCCATCGTGAACCCGGCGACCAGCGGAGAGGCGATCTCCGGCAGGATGATCTTTCGGAAGATTTCTGCCCGGGAAGCGCCCATCATACCGGCAGCTTCTTCATATTGCGGGTCCAGCTTTTCCAGCACCGGCTGCACCGAGCGCACGACGAAGGGGATGCCGATAAAGACCAGCGCTACCGTGATGCCCACGCGGGTGAATGCGATCTGAACGCCGATACGGTGAAAGATGCTGCCCACCCAGCCGTTGTTCACCGTCAGGTGTGTCAGCGAGATGCCGGCCACTGCTGTGGGAAGTGCGAAAGGAAGCTCGATCATGCCGTCCATGATCTTTTTGCCGGGAAAGTCATACCGCACCAGCACCCATGCAAGGATCAGACCCATGACACCATTGATCAGGGAGGCGACAAACGCCGTGATGAAGCTGACCTTATAGCTGGCAAGAACGCGGGCGCTCGTAACGACAGACCAGAATTTTGCCGGGCTGAGCTGTGCGGAAAAGATCACCAGAGAGCAAAGCGGGATCAGGACCACAAGGCTCAGGATCGTGACGGAGATCCCCAGCGAAAGCCCGAAACCCGGGATCACGCGCCGGGATTTTTTGGATATGGATCTCAAGAGTTTCCCCTCCCTTTTTGAACAGAGATTCCGCACAGGAGGTCTGTCCTCTCTGTGCGGAACAGGTAAATGTCAGCTTCTTACCCCTCGTAGAAGGTATCGAACGCGCCGCCGTCCGCAAAGTGCTTGGCGGTCGCTTCGGTCCAGCCGCCGAAGTGCGCGATGTTGGTCAGCTCAAAGCCGTCTACGATGATCCATTTGCCGTCTGCGGGGATCTCCGTGATGGTCTTGCTGTCGGAGGAAAGGGTATAGGCCTTCAGGATGGATTCCGTAGAGGGACGATAGAAGTTTTCGGCCTCGATCTTCTGGGCTTCATCGGAGTAGAGATAGCTCAGGTATTCTGTTGCTACCTCGCGGGTGCCGCGTTTGTCCACCACTTCATCCACGACGGCGACGGTCGGCTGGCAGAGGATGGATACGGAGGGATATACGATCTCATATTTGCCGGGGTACTCGGCCAGGGAGAGGAACGCTTCGTTCTCCCATGCCAGCAGCACGTCGCCCTGACCGTTCTCCACAAAAGAGGTGGTAGAGCCGCGGGCACCGGAGTCCAGAACGACCACATTCTTATAGAGGGTGCTCATGCTCTGGATGATCTCATCCTCGCTCTGGCCCGCCTTCTCAAAGTAATACCATGCCGCCAGATAGTTCCAACGGGCACCGCCGGAGGTTTTGGGGTTGGGGGTAATAACGCCGATGTCATTTCTCAGCAGGTCATCCCAGTCCCTGATCTGTTTGGGATTGCCGGACCGGACCAGAAACACGATGGAAGAGGTGTAGGGAGAACTATCGTTGGGGAACTCGGAGGTATAGCCCTCCTCGATCAGCCCGGCATTTTTGACGGCATCCACATCGCCCTCCAAAGCCAGCGTTACGACATCGGCCTCCAGGCCGTTGGCGACCTCCAGAGCCTGTTTGCCGGAGCCGCCATGGGACTGCGTGATGGTGACCTGCTGGCCGGTCTTGTCGAGCCAGTAGTTTGCAAAGACCTCGTTGTACTTTGCGTACAGCTCACGGGTCGGGTCGTAAGAGACGTTGGTGATCTCGACCGGTGCGAGACTTGCGGCACTGGTGCTGCTGGGTGCGGCTACGGTGCTTGCCGCACTGCCGGAGACCGCAGAGCTGGCCGAGCCGCCGCAGGCGGTGAGCGCGGCGGCAGCGGCAAGGCTGGCGGAGCCAAGACCAAGGGCTTTCAGGAACGAACGGCGTGAAATATAAGAATCAGACATGATGAACGACCTCCATGATAAAATCAAAAATGGGTAAAAAATAAGACCTCACAAAAGGACGGTGTCCTTTTGCAAAGCCTCCGGTTTTTCCAGTCAGCGATTATTCATTTTTCAATCGGATCTTTTCGTTTTTGTCGATCTGGATCAACTTTCCATCCTGGAAAACGAGCGTCAACGTACCAAACCGCAGGCTTTGCGCCAGAAGCTGTAACTGACGGATCTGTTCTGCACTGATCGGTTCACGATTCGGTGTCATAGCGGCTCACTCCTTTCCTGTGTGGCCGTGATTTGGGCATAAAAAAGCGGGAACTGTTTTTTGAAACAATTCCCGGACTGAGTCGGAGCGCGATGTGCTCAACATCGCCCCAAGGGGGCACTCGGACACCCCGCCGAAGTATCAGCCCGGGAGGACAGCATTCGCCCACAACGAAAATTGCTCCGCAGCAGCACTTCAAGAACTTTGATCATGCTATATTCCTCCTTTCCGTTAAACCAACTTAGTAGGTATGTTAGTTCTAATGCATTTATTATAGCATCGAATGATGAAATGTCAACAAGGCAATGCTGTACAAACAAATCTCCTGGATTTGACAAAAAATCATCAGTTCTATATAAATGTGCTTCCATACAGATGATATAATAGAGGAAAGAAGGATTCGTCCGGTTCTGGCTGCTTCGGTTCCGCAAGCTGGATATGCACCAGCCGGAACAGAGGCAGGGG
>JBJERT010000233.1:0-4508 GCA_051882435.1 Faecalibacterium sp. | reverse complement strand
CATATCGCCCTAAATTTTACTTTGATTTTTCCCGGACATGGTCGCAGCGGCGGGCAAAGAGCGCTACAATGGAATCGTTCCCAACAACCAAAACATCGTCCCGGGAGAGAAAACCCGGATATCTGGAAGGAGAAGTTTTCCATGAAAAAGATTACGCGCCGTTCGTTCCTCGCCGCCTGCACCGCCGCTGCCGCTGCTGCAGCCCTGACCGCCTGCGGCGGCTCTGCCTCTTCTGCCGTGGCCTCGTCCACGGTCTCGTCCTCTGCCGCGCCTGCCGCCTCCGAGGTGGCGCTGTCCGGCAATGTAGCGACGGGCGGTTCTACCTCGATGAAAAACGTGATCGCCGCACTGAGCGAGGGCTTTGCTGAAATCGAGCCGGATGTGACGGTCAGCTATGACCCCACCGGTTCCGGCGCGGGCATCACGGGCGCAATGGATAAGACGCTGGACATCGGCCTGTCCTCCCGTGCGCTCAAGGACAGCGAGACCGGTGTGACCGGTACGACCGTCGCTCTGGACGGCATTGCCATCATCGTCAACAACGCCAATCCGGTGGTGGACCTGAGCGTCGAGCAGCTCAAAAAGATGTTCACCGGCGAGATCGCCGACTGGGCTGACGTGGGCGGCGAAAAGGGCGAGATCGTGCTCATCGGCCGCGAGGCCGGTTCCGGCACGCGCGATGGCTTCGAGAGCATCGTGGACGTCAAGGACGCCTGCAAGTACGCGCAGGAGCTGACCGCCACCGGCGCGGTCATCAGCGCTGTGGAGGCCAACCCGCTGGCCATCGGCTATGCGTCCCTGTCCGCCGTCAAGGATACCGTCCGCATGGTGACGGTGGAGGGCGTGGAGTGCTCCGAGGAGACTGTGCTGGACGGCAGCTATCAGATCCAGCGCCCCTTCGTGTTCGTCACCAACGACGCGGTGGAGCTTTCCGCCCAGGCCCGCGCATTTGTGGAGTTCGCCCTCAGCCCCGACGCCGCCGATCTCATCCGCGCGGCAGGCGCTGTGCCGGTGGTCTGATATCTTCTGTACTGACATCGGACATTTCAGGTGACCAAAAATGAAACAGTTTGCTCTTTCCTGTTTGCGCCGCAGACGGATGCCTCACACGCCCGCCGAGTGGCTGGAAGCCGGGATGCAGGCCGTGTTCTTCCTGTGCGGTATCCTCGCGGTGGGGTGCGTGGTGCTCATCGCGGTGTATATGATCGCCGCGGGCCTGCCTGCTGTCCGGCAGATCGGCCTGGGAGAATTTCTGTTCGGCAGAGTGTGGGCATCCACTGCCGCAGAACCGAAATACGGCATCCTGCCGTTTATCCTTTCCAGCGTGTGCGGTACGCTGGGCGCGACCCTGCTGGGTGTGCCGGTGGGCCTGCTGACCGCGGTGTTCCTCTCCAAAGCGGCATCCCCTAAAGTCCGGGATATCGCCGTGACCGCGGTGGAACTGCTGTCCGGTATTCCCAGCGTGGTGTTCGGCCTGCTGGGTATGCAGGTGCTGGTGCCCGCAGTGGCCAGAATCTTTGGCCGCGCCTCCGGTGCGTGTCTGCTATCGGCCATCGTGGTGCTGGCGGTCATGATTTTGCCCAGCATCGTGTCGGTGTCGGTCACGGCGCTGGACGCCGTGCCCCCGGAATATGAACAGGGCAGCCTTGCGCTGGGGGCTACCGAAGAGGAGACCTGGTTCAAGGTCAGTATCCCTGCCGCCAAAAGCGGCATCGCCGCGGGCGTCGTGCTGGGCATCGGCCGCGCGGTAGGCGAGGCAATGGCCGTGATGATGGTGGCGGGCAACAGCCCCAATATGCCCGGCCTGTTCCGCAGCGTCACCTTCCTGACCACCGCCATCGCCAAGGAGATGAGCTATGCCAGCGGCCTGCAAAAACAGGCGCTGTTCAGCATCGCTCTGGTCCTGTTCCTGTTCATCATGGGCATCGACGTCGTGCTGAACGGCGTGCTGAAGGGAGGCAAAAAGCGTGAACAGTGAGTTTTCGCGCTCCCGCCGCCTGTGGAACCGGGCGGTCACGGCGGCGCTGTGGGCTGCCGCTGTGCTGGTGCTGGCGCTGACCGCGGGCATCATCCTTATGGTGCTGGTGCGCGGCCTGCCGTATATCCGGTGGGACTTCCTCACCGGTACCGCCAGCGTGCTGAAAGGTACCGACGGCATCCTGCCCGCTATCCTCAATACGCTGTATATCATCGCCCTGACCCTGCTCATCGTGCTGCCGCTGGGCGTGGGCGCGGCGGTCTACCTGACCGAGTACGCCACCAGCCGCCGGCTGATCTCGCTCATCGAGTTCACCAACGAAACGCTGGCGGGTATCCCCAGCATTCTCTATGGTCTGGTGGGCATGCTGGTGTTCTGCCAGACGCTGGGCCTGCGCACCAGCCTGCTCTCCGGCTCGCTGACGCTGGTCATCATGACCCTGCCCACGGTCATCCGCACCACGCAGGAATCCCTCAAAACGGTGCCGCAGGGCTACCGTGAGGGCGCTATGGGACTGGGCGCGGGTAAGTGGCATATCATCCGCACCATCGTGCTGCCGTGCAGCATCGACGGTATCGTTACGGGCTGTATCCTGTCGGTGGGCCGTATCGTGGGCGAGAGCGCCGCGCTGCTGTTCACCGCTGGCGCGGCGGAAGTCATCGCCTCCAGCATCGCAAAAGCCTATACCTCCAATGGCGCGACCCTGTCGGTGCTGCTCTACCTGCGGGCCTTTGAGGACGGTAATTTCAAATCGGCCTGGGCCATCGGCGCTGTGCTGCTGGTGCTGGTGTTGGCCATCGACCTGGCCGCGAGACTCGCCAAAGAAAAACTGCGCCGGAAGCAGTAAAAGGGGCGCAGCCCCCGCGCACGGGAGTGCGCAAACCGGTGCTGGCTTGCTCCCGGCTTCCCAAAAACTTTCTGCAAGCCGCAAATGCGGCTTGCGTTTGAAAAGTTTTTCGGTTCCTTTTTTCAAAAAGGAACAAAAAAACAACGTAACTATCAATGAGGACCTATCTATGGAAACAACATCCTCTCCTGTGTTCACCGTCCGGGACCTGAACCTGTGGTACGGCGGGTTCCAGGCCCTGAAGCATCTTTCGCTGGACGTGGGCGAGCGCGAGATCACCGCGCTGATCGGCCCGTCCGGCTGCGGCAAATCCACTTTTCTGAAAACGCTGAACCGCATGAACGACCTTGTGCAGGGCGTACGCATCGAGGGCGAGGTGCTGCTGCACGGACAGGATATCTTTGCGCCCGAGATGGAGCTGACTACCCTTCGCCGCCATGTGGGCATGGTGTTCCAGAAAGCGAACCCCTTCCCCATGAGCATCTATGATAATATCACCTATGGCCCCCGCCTGCACGGTGTGCGCAAAAAAGAAGAGCTGGACGAGCTGGTGGAGAGATCTCTGCGCGGCGCGGCGCTCTGGGATGAGGTCAAGGACCGCCTGAAAAAGAGCGCGCTGGGCCTTTCGGGCGGACAGCAGCAGCGCCTTTGCATCGCGCGGGCGCTGGCCGTTCAGCCGGAGGTGCTGCTCATGGACGAGCCGACCAGCGCGCTGGACCCCGGCTCCACCATGAAGGTCGAAGAACTGATGAGCGAGCTGAAAAAGAACTATACCGTCGTCATCGTCACGCACAATATGCAGCAGGCGGCGCGCATCAGTGACCGGACCGCGTTCTTCCTGCTGGGCGAGCTGGTGGAGATCGGCCCCACAGGGCAGATCTTCAGCACGCCGCAGGACAAGCGCACCGAGGATTACATTTCGGGCCGTTTCGGCTGAGCCAAGGAGGGCATATCCAATGAGCAACCGCAGTCAATACGATGCCGAACTGAAAACGCTGTCCGAAAACCTGACCGCTATGGGCCGGTGCGCGGCCGACGCAGTGGAGAACGCGCTGGAGGCGCTCTGCACCGCCGACGCCGAAGCAGCCGAGGCCGTGGTCCGGGGCGACGCCGAGGTCAACCGGCAGGAACGGGAGATCGAGCACCGCTGCATGACCCTGCTGCTGCGCCAGCAGCCGGTGGCGGGAGACCTGCGCCGGGTGTCGGCGGCGCTCAAGGTCGTGACGGACCTGGAGCGCATCGGCGACCACGCCGCGGACATCGCGGAGATCATCCCGCACCTGTGCGCGGCCCGGAAGGCGGGCGACCCCGCCGTCAGCCAGACCATCGAGATGGGACGCAAGGCCCACAGCATGATCGGCGCGGCGCTGGACGCACTGGAGCGCGAGGATGAGGCCGCCGCGCGCCGGGTCATCGCCTCGGACGATGAGGTGGATTACGACTTTAACGCCATCAAGCGCACCCTCGCCGCAGAGATCGCGGCCGACCCCGCCCGCGTGGACGCCGCGCTGGACCTGCTCATGGTCATCAAATATCTGGAACGCATCGGCGACCACGCCGTCAACGCCGCCGAATGGGTGCAGTTTATCCGAACGGGGAGATATCTGAACCAGAGCCTGTTCTGACTGTTTTACGGGGGTTTTTCCCGCTTTCTTGAAAGAAAGCGGGGCAAAGAACTTTTCA
>JBJERT010000232.1:0-4546 GCA_051882435.1 Faecalibacterium sp. | reverse complement strand
CCCGGTTGCAAAACCCGGGCTGATATGTTATAATTCCCCCTGCCGCGTGCGAACGCAGCAAAAAGAGCAACTTAGGATTTTAGGCTCCCCGGCGCATCTCGAGCTGTGCCGGGCCAAACCCGCGGGCGGCTGGCGGTCCCCGCGCGGTCAAAATCATTCCGCTGGAGTATCATGATGAATCAAAAGACTCATATCCGCAAGCTGGCACGCTGCGCTGTTGTCGCGGCACTGTATGTGACGCTGTGCCTCGTGCTGGCCCCGTTCTCCTACGGCCCCGTCCAGGTCCGGGTAGCCGAGGCGCTTTGCCTGCTGCCCGTGTTCGGCGCGGAATACATTTTCGGCGTGACGCTGGGATGTTTCCTTTCCAACCTGCTCGGCTCCACTGCCATCGATGTGGTGTTCGGCACGCTGGCGACCCTGCTGGCCTGTCTGGTCACCTATCGTCTGCGCGATGTGCGCGTCAAAGGGCTGGCGATCCCGGCCTCTCTGCCGCCGGTGGTATCCAATGCCATCATTATCGGCTTTGAGATCACCTACTTTTTCATGGACCCTGCTTACAGCAGCGCTCCCGTCTGGCTGGTCTATCTGGCCACCGGCGCTTCGGTGGGCGTGGGCGAGCTGATCAGCTGCACCGTTCTGGGCGTGCTGCTGGTGAAGCTCATCGAATCCAATCCGTCGCTGCATAACATCTTTATCGACGAGCGCTGACGCTCTGGAACAGGAGGCTGCCATGCCGCAGGCCCGAGGGACCATTTTCTGGGACTGGAACGGGACGCTTTTGGACGATGTGGAGTTCTCGCTGGACTGCCTGAACCGGCTTCTGGCGGAGTTCGGCTACCCACAGCGCTATTCCCTGACCGCTTATCGGGAAATCTTTGGCTTTCCCATTCAAGAATATTATGTCCGCGCGGGCTTTAACTTCGGACGGCATCCCTATCCGATGCTGGCCCAGCGCTACATGGAGCTTTATTACGCCGGGGAGCGCGCCTGCCCGGTCTTTGCCTCCGCGGCTGCCACGCTGGATGCTCTGAACCAGCGCGGCTGGCGGCAGGTCATCCTCTCCGCTTCCCGCCGGGACACCCTGCTCGAGCAGGTATCCGCGCGGGGTCTGAAGGGCTGCTTTGATGAGTTGCTCGGCCTTTCGGACATTTATGGCGTGAGCAAAGTCCAGCTCGGGCTGGACTGGCTGCGGCAGAGCGGCCTTTCCCCCGCCCGGTGCGTCATGGTGGGCGATACCACGCACGACGCCGAGGTAGCTGCTGCGATGGGCACCCGCTGTATCCTGTATTCTGGCGGGCATCAGTCCCGGCTGCGTCTCGAAGCCGTGTGCCGCACGGTCACCGACCGACTGGATGCGCTGCCCGATCTATTGGAATCTTTTTGAACGATCCGCGCTGTGCTTTCCGCACAGCGTTTTTTGTCGAAAGGAAGGATTTTACAGAAAGTTCATGTAAAACCGCGCGAAAAGCAGCGGTTCGATTTGACGCAGACACGCTTTTCGTGGTATGATATAAATATCTGCGCGGCGGCTTTTCTGCTGCTCCGCCAGACCAGGACCTGTTTTTTCCCGGGTGGGCCTGTCCCATGCCGGAACGATACAATCATGAGGTGGAAGTAATGTCCCTTGCTGAAAAGATCTTTGGCAGCTTCTCTGACCGGGAGCTGAAGAAAATAAACCCCATCGCCAAGCGGGTGCTGGAGCTTGAGCCGAAATACGCGGCCATGTCAGACGCCGACCTCCAGGCCCAGACTCCGGCGTTCCGCCAGCGGCTCGCTGAGGGCGCGTCCCTCGACGATCTGCTGCCCGAAGCCTTTGCGGTCTGCCGCGAGGCCGCATGGCGTGTGCTGGGCATGAAGCATTTCCCCGTGCAGGTCACGGGCGGCATCGCCCTGCACCGCGGCTGCATCGCCGAAATGCAGACCGGCGAAGGCAAGACTCTCGTCGCCACGCTGCCCGCTTACCTCAACGCCCTGACTGGCGAAGGGGTCCACATCGTCACAGTCAACGATTACCTTGCCAAGCGCGACAGCGAATGGATGGGCAAGCTTTACCGCTGGCTGGGTCTTTCGGTGGGCCTGATCGTCCAGGGCATGGACGGCGACGCCCGCCGCAGGGCTTATCAGTCGGATATCACCTATGGCACCAACAATGAGTTCGGGTTCGATTATCTGCGTGATAACATGGTCACCTACAAGAGCAGCATGGTGCAGCGCGGCCACACTTATGCCATCGTCGACGAGGTGGACTCCATCCTGATCGACGAGGCCCGCACTCCGCTCATTATCTCCGGCCGCGGCGAGGACTCCTCCAGCCTGTACACCCAGGTGGACCGTTTCGTCCGCACCCTGCGCAAGAGCGTTGTCGTCGAGCTGGAGGACAAGGTCTCCACCGATGAGCAGACCGACGGCGACTATGTCGTGGACGAAAAGCACAAGACCTGCACCCTGACCGCCAGCGGCATCCGCAAGGCGGAGGAATACTTCAAGATCGAAAATCTGGCCGCCGCCGAGAACATGACCCTCTCCCATCACATCGATCAGGCGATCAAGGCCCACGGCGTGATGAAGAAGGACATCGACTATGTGGTCAAGGACGGCGAGGTCCTCATCGTGGACGAGTTCACCGGCCGCCTGATGATCGGCCGCCGCTACAACGAGGGTCTGCATCAGGCCATCGAAGCCAAGGAGGGCGTGAAGATCGCCGCCGAGAGCAAAACGCTGGCGACCATCACCTTCCAGAACTATTTCCGCATGTACAAAAAGCTGTCCGGCATGACCGGCACCGCCAAGACCGAGGCCACCGAATTTACCGAGATCTACGGCCTGAACATCGTCACGGTGCCGACCAACCGGCCCAATATCCGCAAGGATTACCCGGATGCCATCTACAAGACCATCGACGGCAAATACCGCGCCGTCATCCAGCAGGTCATGGAGTGCCACAAAAACGGCCAGCCCGTGCTGGTGGGCACGGTCAGCGTCGAAAAGAGCGAGCTGCTGGCCAAGATGCTCCAGCGCTATACGCGGGACTTCAACGTGCTGAACGCCAAGAACCACGAGCGTGAGGCCGAGATCGTGGCGCAGGCCGGCAAGAAAGGTGCCATCACCATCGCGACCAACATGGCGGGCCGCGGCACCGACATCATGCTGGGCGGCAACGCCGAGTTCATGGCCAAGGCGCAGATGCGCAAAGAGCATTTCTGCGAGAACCTGCTCAGCCCCGATGCGCCGGAGAACGCGCTGCCCGATCAGGTAGAGCTGCTGCTCATCGAGGCCAACGGCCACGGCGACACCTCCGACGCCAACATCCTGGCCGCGCGCAAGCGGTTCGAGGAGCTGTACGCCCAGTTCAAGCCCGCCATCGAGGCCGAGGCCAACGAAGTGCGGGCGGCGGGCGGCCTGTTCATCATCGGCACCGAACGCCACGAGAGCCGCCGCATCGACAACCAGCTGCGCGGCCGTTCGGGCCGTCAGGGCGACCCGGGTGCCTCCCGTTTTTATCTGAGCCTTGAGGACGACCTGATGCGTCTGTTCGGCGGCGACCGCGTCCAGAACCTGATGGGCACGCTGGGCCTCGACGAGGACACCCCCATCGAGAACCGCATGGTCACCAGCACCATCGAGAGCGCCCAGAAAAAGCTGGAGGGACGCAACTTTGACATCCGCAAGAACGTGTTGAAGTACGACGATGTCATGAACCAGCAGCGTGAGATCATCTACGGCCAGCGCCGCAAGGTGCTGAACGGCGAGGACCTCAGCGCCGAGATGCACAAGATGCTGCGGGACAACATCGATTCCAGCTGCCAGCAGTTCCTGGCGGGCGACGTGAAGGACGACTGGGACTTTGGCGCGCTGCGCCGCCACTATCTGGGTTGGCTGACCACCGACGCCGATTTCCGTTACACCGTGGCGGATTATGATTCGCTGTCGGTGCAGGGCATCGCAGATATGCTGTATGACCGCGGCATGAAGATCCTTGCGGAAAAAGAAGCGCACTATGGCGCGCCTCTCATGCGCGAGCTGGAGCGCATCTGCCTGCTCAAATGCGTGGACCGCCTGTGGATGGACCACATCGACAACATGGATCAGCTCCGTCAGGGCATTGCCCTGCGCGGCTACGGCCAGAAAGATCCTGTGGTGGAGTACCGCATCGAGGGCTTCGACATGTTCGACCAGATGGTGGATTCCATCCGCGAGACCAGCGTCAAGATGCTGCTGAGCATCGAGGTCCGGCAGACGGACTCCGCGCCCAAGCGCGAGCAGGTCGCGCGTCCCACCGGCGAGGGCTATGTGCCCGGCAACGGCGCGCCCGGCGTCAAGGGTACGCCTAAGGGCCAGCCGGTGCGGGTCATCAAGATCGGCCGCAACGATCCCTGCCCCTGCGGCAGCGGCCTGAAGTGGAAAAAGTGCACCTGCGCCCAGTACCACCCCAACCAGCAGGCATAACGAACAAAAACCGTCTCCCGGATACGACCGGGGGACGGTTTTTGTTTCTTTTTTGTTCCTTTTTGAAAAAAGGAACCGAAAAACTTTTTACTGCGCCCAT
>JBJERT010000231.1:3288-4547 GCA_051882435.1 Faecalibacterium sp. | reverse complement strand
GTTTCAGCTCCTGAGACCGAGAGGCGGAGACCGGCTGTTTTTTCTCAGAAATATCCCCTGAAAAAGGGTCTATTGACAAGCACCGGATCTGCGGATATAGTGGAATAGAACCAAGCACATCGGTTGTTCCGTCAGCTTTGGGACACAGAATATCACTGGAGGTCTTTCCCCATGAAACAACACTTTCTGAAAAAACTCGCTGTCGTTCTGACTTTTCCGCTGCTCCTGTGCTGTCTGGCTGCACCCGCAGCGTCCGCCTGCTGGCCGTGGGAGCGTGAGCGCCTGCCGGACAGCGTCCTGTATCAGGGCACACTTCAGGAGATCTTCCGGGACGAGGAGGGCCGCATCACCTCACTGCTCCTGACCTCGGAGAAGGCTGGCCGCTATGTGATGCGCCTTTCGGAAACCACCGCCTGGCTGGAGTACGGCGACAAAACGGCTTTTGATCCTGAGAGCCTTGTCCCCGGCGAGACGCTCACAGTCTTTCACAGCCCGGTAGTCGCCCTGTCTCTGCCGGCACAGTCCTCCGCCTATGCGATCCTCCGCCATGCACCGCAGGATGTTGTCAGCGCCCAGTATCTGAAGGTGGATTCCATCCGCTGGACCTGGGGACCGTCGGGCACCCGGCTGGTCACCGCGAACAACGGCAACACGCAGTTCCTTCTGGACGCTGACACGACCTTTGCGCCCTACCGCACCAAGAACATCGTAACGGCACAGGACCTGCACAAAGGCTCCCGCATCGTTGTATGGTATTCGGACGCTGATACCGAAGGAACCCGCCGTGCCGATCACATCGTCCTGCTCCCGGAATGATGCCGGAGCTGCCGGGACATTGACAGCGCAGGCGTACCGCCCCGCACCCGAATCACCGACCGCAGCCCGGACCGCTTATTGGTCCGGGCTGCGGATTTTTTATGTGTTCCCAAAGGCGCAAAAACGGCCCCCGTTCAGCGGTCCCACTTTTCGCACAGGGCATTGATCTGGTCGGCAAAGCGGGCCAGATCCTTGTTCGCACCGCCCCGGTTGTGCTCGATGACCTGCATCAGCCGCTTGCCTGCATTGACCAGCCGCTGGAACACGGTGGCCGCACGGCTCTGGCCCTCGCTGGCGCGGCGCTCCACCCGGACCCGGCTGCCCTCCTGCAGGCAGACCGCGCCTTCGGCTCCGATGGCCCACTGGGCGCCATTATAGGGTGCACAGGCGGTGAAGCCCTGCCCCGCCAGCGTCTCTACAAAGCGGTCCTCCACCTCGTCCTC
>JBJERT010000231.1:0-3188 GCA_051882435.1 Faecalibacterium sp. | reverse complement strand
TGGCGGATGCGCCCGGCCTCGCACATCCCGCTGGCCGAAAGGATGACCTTGGGCACCGGGTCGGCGTTGATCTCCCGGGAATCCTCGCTGGTCACGCTGACCCGCAGGCCGGGAAAGCGGAGGGGGTTGATGCCCTGCGCCAGCAGCGCCAGCGTTTCTTCATCGAAGCAGGACGGGTCTGTATCCTGAAAGATCCGGGTGGCCTCGATGGCCAGCGGGCTGTCGATGTAGACCGGGAAATCGCCGTGTCCCCTGACCAGCCCTTTTTCTTTGATCTCGCGGATAAAATAAAGCATCTCCTGCGTGCGGCCTACCGCAAAGCTGGGGATCACCACATTGCCGCCCCGGTCAAAGGTGCGCTGCAAAATGCTGCTCAGCTCCGACACATAGTCCGGCCTGGGGCCGTGGAGACGGTCGCCATAGGTGGACTCCATCACCACATAGTCGGCCTCCGTCAGATAGCTGGGGTCCCGGAGGATGGGCTGCGCCAGGTTGCCGATATCGCCCGAGAACACCAGCTTGGTGGTGCTGCCGTTTTCGGTCACCCACAGCTCGATGCTGGCCGAGCCCAGCAGGTGGCCCGCGTCGATAAAGCGCACCTCCAGCCCCGGCGCCAGCTCGGTGCGCACACCGTAATCCACACCTACGAACAGCTTGAGCGCCGCCTCGGCGTCCTCCATCCGGTAGACCGGCTCTACCGGCTCCGCGCCGGAGCGCTGGCCCTTGCGGTTCTTCCACTCGGCTTCAAATTCCTGGATGTGGGCGGAGTCCCGCAGCATGATGCCACACAGGTCACAGGTAGGGCGGGTGGCACAGATCCTGCCGCGGAATCCCTGCCGCGCCAGCAGGGGCAGCATCCCGGTGTGGTCGATGTGGGCATGGGTCACCAGTACGCCGTCCAGCTCCCCCGGCGCAAGGGGCAGAGGCTGGTTCTCGTAGACATCCTTCCCCTGCTCCATGCCGCAGTCGATCAGCCAGCGCTGCCCCACAGCCTCCAGCAGGGTGCAGCTCCCCGTCACTTCGTGGTTCGCGCCCAAAAACGTCAGTTTCATCCAAAAAACACCTCCGTAATGTGCCCACGGCCGCCGCAGAGCCGCGCGGGTCCTTTTTAGTTCCAGTATATCACATTTCGGGCCGTTCCGCCCGGAAAAGC
Organism: Faecalibacterium sp.; assembly: GCA_051882435.1. GTDB lineage: Bacteria > Bacillota > Clostridia > Oscillospirales > Ruminococcaceae > Faecalibacterium. Next base: position 2,035 of record JBJERT010000231.1, on the reverse strand, counting down.
CCCCTCTTTTTCTCAGGCAAAACGCCGAAACCCAGAAAAAATTTTTAGACAATCTTGACAAGACCCCCGTCGATGCTATAATCTTTATTTGTATGACGAAACTCCCAAATCGAGAGAAGCAATAGAGAGGTTGTATATTTATGGTTCGTAACGATCTGCGCAATGTCGCTATCATCGCTCACGTTGACCACGGCAAGACCACGCTGGTGGACGCAATGCTGCGCCAGAGCGGCGCGTTCCGCGACAATCAGGTCGTGGCCGAGCGCGTCATGGACTCCGGTGCCATCGAGCGCGAGCGCGGCATCACCATTCTGGCCAAGAACTGCTCCTGCACCTATAAGGGCGTCAAGATCAATATCGTCGATACCCCGGGCCACGCCGACTTTGGCGGCGAGGTCGAGCGCGTCCTGAAGATGGTCAACGGCGTACTGCTGCTGGTGGACGCCGCCGAGGGCTGCATGCCCCAGACCCGCTTCGTGCTGCAGAAGGCTCTGCAGCAGAATCTGAGCCTTGTGGTCGCCATCAACAAGATCGACCGCCCTGATGCCCGCATCAAGGAAGTCATCGACGAGGTGCTTTATCTGCTGATGGATCTGGGCGCTTCGGATGACCAGCTCGAGTGCCCCATCCTGTTCTGCTGCGGCCGCGAGGGCACCGCCAGCCTGGACCCCGATGTGCCCGGCACCGATCTGACCCCGCTGTTCGATACGCTGCTCAGCACCATCCGCCCGCCCGAGGGCGACCCGGAAGCACCGTTCCAGATGTTGGTGTCCTCGGTGGACTACAATGACTTCGTGGGCCGCATCGGCATTGGCCGCATCCAGAACGGCGTGGCCAGCGTCGGCGAAGAAGTGCAGGTGTGCGACTGGCATAACCCTGACCTGAAGATGCGCGGCCGCCTGACCAAGCTGTATGATTTTCAGGCCAACGGCCGCGTCCCCTGCGACCACATCACTGCGGGCGATATCGTGGCTTTCTCCGGCCTGCCGGATGTGACCATCGGCAACACGCTGTGCTCCCCCAGCTTGGTGGAGCCGCTGCCCTTCCTCAAGATCAACGACCCTACCGTCGAGATGACCTTCTCGGTCAACGACAGCCCGCTGGCCGGCCGTGAGGGCAAGTTCGTCACCAGCCGCCAGATCCGCGACCGTCTCCAGAAAGAGCTGCTGAAGGATGTCGCCCTCAAGGTCGAGGACTCCGCCACCACCGATTCCTTCCGCGTCATGGGCCGCGGCGAGATGCACCTGTCCATCCTCATCGAGACGATGCGCCGCGAGGGCTACGAGCTTCAGGTCTCGCCCCCGCATGTCCTGACCAAGGTCATCGACGGCAAGACCTACGAGCCGATGGAGCATGTGGTCATCGACGTTCCGACTCAGTATCAGGGCGCAGTCATGACCGGCCTGGGCCAGCGCAAGGCCATCCTCCAGCAGATGGAGGCGCTGGGCGATACCCGCGTGCGTCTGGAGTTCCGCATGCCCAGCCGCGGCCTGTTCGGCTACCGCAACCAGTTCCTGACCGATACCCACGGTGAGGGCGTCATCAACCAGATCTTTGACGGCTACGACCTGTGGGCCGGTATGATCGCCAATCGCTCCACTGGCTCTCTGGTCAGCTTTGAGACCGGCGAGTCGGTCACCTACGGTCTGTTCAACGCGCAGCAGCGCGGCACCCTTCTGGTCGGCCCCGGCGAGAAGGTCTATGAGGGCATGGTCATCGGCTACACCCCGACCGGCGAGGACGTGGACGTGAACGTCTGCAAGACCAAGCACCTGACCAACACCCGCTCCTCCGGCTCGGACGATGCTCTGCGCCTCATCCCCATCAGCCCGCTGAGCCTGGAAGGCTGCCTGGAGTTCCTGGCCCCGGACGAGCTGCTGGAGGTCACGCCTAAGAGCCTGCGCATCCGCAAGCAGATCCTGAACCATGAGCAGCGCATGAAGGCCAAGAGCCGCCTGAAATAAGCGCTCCTTTATCAAAAACAACCAGCCGCCGCAGCGGCTCCGAAAGGAGTTCCGCTGCGGCGGCTTTTTTC
>JBJERT010000230.1:0-4554 GCA_051882435.1 Faecalibacterium sp. | reverse complement strand
GGAGCGCGCAAACGCTGGCCGCTGCGTTCCGTCACACCAGTAAACTGTCCCGCCCATCGCGCAGGCGATGGGCGCATTGAAAAGTTTTTCGGTTCCTTTTTTCAAAAAGGAACAAAAAAACCCCCGTTTATAGAAAGAAGGCGCTGCCCTGCGGCAGCACCCTCTGTTCGGCTTTGTCAGCCAGCGATCCAATAGAAGTCCTCGCCGGGCAGCGCGCCGCCCACGGCTGCGGGGGCGGCGTCATACAGCACCTGCAGGTAGGCGCTGGCGTTGGCCTTGAGGTCCTCGCCGGTCAGGCAGACGATGTTGCAGGCGGGCAGGGCCTTTTTGGCAATGGCGGCCTTGGCCACGACGCCCATTTCCTCGCACAGGGCAGCGGTGCCGTCGAGGTCGGTGTTTGCGGCCTCCACGCTCCGTGCATAATCCTCAAGGAAGGCCGCTACCACGTCCGGGTGCTGTTCCGCGTACTCCTTGCGCACCACGGTCACGCCGGTGATGAGCTGCGAGTCGCTGACCTTGTTCCACTCCTCGGTCAGGTCGAGTGCGACGCGCAGCGTCTCATCCTGAAGGGAGGCGGCGGTCACATAGGGCTGGGGCAGAACGGCAAGCGTGTTCCCGCCCGCCGCGGCCATCTGGGCGGTCACTTCGGTGGCTTCGCTGTAATATTCCAGAGTCACATCCTTGTCCGGGTCGATGCCGTTCTGGGTGAGCAGATAGCGCAGAACGTACTCCGGGGTCGTGCCCTTGCCGGTGGACAGGATCGTGCGGCCCTTGAGGTCCGCCATACTCTGGACGGTCTCGCCGCCCTTTTCCACCAGATACAGCACACCCAGCGTGTTGACCGCCACAGCCTGAATGCCGCCGTTCGTTTTCTGGTACAGGGTGGCGGCAAGGTTTGCCGGGATGGCGGCGATATCCAGTTCACCCTTCATCAGCAGCGGCACGATCTCATCCGCCGCGCCGTAAAGCTGGAGATCATACTCCGGCGAAGAGGCATCGTCCGCTTCGGTTTTCAGAAGATTGACCAGACCCATCGTTGTGGGGCCTTTCAGTCCGGCGATGCGCACCGGTTCGGAGGTGGACAGAGCGGGCTGCTCCGCCGGCTCGGAGGAGGCGGCAGGCTCGGACACGCTGGCTGCCTCGCTGGGCGCAGCGGACGAAGCACTCTTTGTGCCGCCGCAGCCTACGAGGCCCAGCAGCAGCGACGCCGCCAGCAGCAGCGCAAATGCACGAGTTTTCATACAAATGTTCCTCTTTCTTTTTGATTTTGGGGGCCTTTTGCGCGGAAAAACGCAAAAGGGGTTTGCTTTTCCCGTCTAAGTTTACTATAATGGAGACAAAATTACCGTTGCATGCGCAACGAAATTGAAAAAGGGCGGTGGAGGCCCGGAAAATACCTCCACGGATGCTATGGAACACATTCTTCCGCTGTTACAGTCGACCTCCCTTTTTGCGGGGCTGGAGGCCGAACCGCTGCGCGCCCTATTGGAAGAGATGGGGGCGACGCTCCGCTGCTATGGCCGGGGCGAGGTCCTGGTGCAGGCCGGGCAGCCCAGCCGCAGGGTGGGCATCGTGATCTCCGGCGAGCTGGAGGCCTACCGCCCCACGCCGGGCGGGGCGCGGGTGCCCATCACCCGCGTGGAGCCGGGCGGGATCTTCGGCGACGTGCTGGGCGGTTCCAGCCTTGCCAGCCCGGTCACGGTGCTGGCGGCCGGGCCTTGCGAGGTGCTGCTGATGCCCTATGAGCGCCTGCTCCGCGCCGACGGCAGCCCGACCCGGCAGCGTGTGCTGCAAAACCTTGTGCGCACGATCAGCGATAAATATTTTCTGCTTTCCCGCAGGGTCGATCTTCTGGTGCTCAAATCCCTGCGGGCGAAGGTGTGCGCCTATCTGCTGGCTGAGTCGGAGGACGCGGGCAGCATGACCTTTACCATTCCGTACTCCCGCATCCAGCTGGCGGATTACCTGAACTGCGACCGCAGCGCCCTGAGCCGGGAGCTGAGCCTGATGCAGCGCGACGGCCTGCTGGATACCTATAAGAGCAGCTTCAAGCTGCTGGAACCCGAGCGCCTGCGCCAGATGGTGCAGTGAATTTTTCCCACGAGGAGGCCGACACATGGCAAAGCCGATTCTTTGGATCGTCATTCCCTGTTATAATGAAGAACAGGTGCTGCCCATCACCGCGCCCATGTTCCTGCAAAAGCTCCATGACCTCGCCGAGGCGGGTCTGGTCAGCGACAGGAGCCGAGTGCTCTTTGTCAACGACGGCTCCCGGGACCGGACCTGGGAGCTGATCGGCGAGTTCGCGCGGCAGGATGAACATGTTATCGGCATTTCCCAGAGCCGGAACCGCGGCCACCAGAACGCCGTTCTGGCCGGTCTGATGGAGGCGCGCGCCTCCGGCGAGTGTGATGTGACCATCTCCATCGACTGCGATGGACAGGACGACATCAACGCCATGGACGAGATGATGCGCAAATATCTGGACGGGGCTGAGGTGGTCTATGGTGTGCGCTCCCGCCGGGATACGGACACCTTTTTCAAGCGCTTCACGGCAGAGGGCTTTTATCATCTGATGAACGCGCTGGGGGCCGACATCGTGTTCAATCACGCGGATTACCGCCTTATCAGCGCCCGGGTGCTGGAGAGCTTTGCCGACTATCATGAGGTCAATATCTTCCTGCGCGGCATGGTGCCGCTGGTGGGCTTTCCCAGCGCCACGGTAAGCTATGAGCGCCACGAGCGCCTGGCCGGTGAAAGCCATTATCCTCTGAGCAAGATGCTGGCTCTTGCGTTCGACGGGATCACCAGCTTGTCCAACAAGCCCATCCGGCTCATCACGGGGGCGGGTCTGCTGGTCAGCGCGGTGAGCTTTATCGGGGTACTGTGGGCGATCGTTCAGGCGCTCCGCGGCAGTGTCGTGGCCGGCTGGGCATCTACGGTGTGCATCGTCTGCTTCATGGGCGGCGTACAGCTGGTGTGTCTGGGCGTGATCGGCGAATATGTCGGAAAAATCTACATGGAAACCAAAGCGCGCCCGCGGTATATCATCAGCGAGCGCACCTGGGAGCCATATGAAAGGAAGTACCACGGATGAGCAAGCAGAGTTGGAAAGGCAGCACCCTTCTGAACCCGGAGCCGCCGGTGCTGGTCTCCTGCGGTACGCTGGACCGGCCCAATCTCATCACCATCGGCTGGACGGGCACCATCTGCACCCAGCCGAGCATGGTGTCTATCAGCGTACGGCCGGAGCGGTTCAGCCATCATCTCATTGTGGAGAGCGGACAGTTCGCCATCAACCTGCCGACCGAACGTCTCGTGCGCGCAGTGGACTGGTGTGGCGTCAAAAGCGGCCGCGATCTGGACAAGTTCGCGGCCTGCGGTCTGCACGCACAGCCCGGCTCCGTGCTGACCGGATGCCCGATCCTGGAGGAAAGCCCCCTTGCGCTGGAATGCCGCGTGACCCAGCGCATCCCTCTGGGCAGCCATGATCTGTTTCTGGCCGAGGTCGTCGCCTGCGACGTGGACGAAGCACTTTTAGATGAGAACGGGCGTCTCTGTCTGGAAAAGGCGCACCTGATCGTGTACAGTCATGGCGATTACCTCGCCCTTGGCCGCAAGCTCGGCACCTTTGGGTACAGCGTACGCAAGAAGAAACCGAGGAAGAAGTAACGGAGTGTTCCGTAAAACAGTTCGATCTGCGCCGCCGCTTTTGCGGCGGTATTTTTTATCTATGCAGGCAGTCCAGGACTGCGTTCAACAGATCCAGTTCGATCTGCCCCGGTGCGCTGGCCTGTCCGGCGTTTGCAAAGGTCATGGCGGATCCCATTGCTTCGCCGCACAGACGGCTCACAGCACCCAAGGTTCCCATACTCATTGTAATGACAGGCGTTTCCGGGTGAAGCTCGGCCATTTCCGCGGTAGCGGACAGAAGCTCCAGCACATCCTGACGGCTGCGGGGCATCACAGCCACCTTGGCGATATCTGCACCGGCCTGCTGCATCTGCACCATCCGTGCGACAAGCTCCGCGCGGAGCGGCGTACCGCTGAAATCATGGCTGGAACATACGACCCGAAGCCCGGCGGCGTGGGCCTGCGTGATAAGAGCGGGCAGGGCGTCTCCCGCAGGGAACAGTTCCAGATCCAGCAGGTCGGCGCAGCCGCTGGAGCAGACCTGTTCGCAGAATGCGGCGTACTGCTCGAGGGTGAGCGGTTTCTGGCCGCCCTCGGCCTGGGTGCGGAAGGTCACCAGCAGAAGTTTATCGCCCAGAGCGGAACGCAGTCCACAAAGGCAGCGTGCCACGGCTTGGGGGTCTGATACAGCATCCAGCCAGTCGGCGCGCCATTCCACACAGTCGGCGCGCAGCGTGGAAAACTCTGCCGCTCGCTCCAGCACAGCCGTTTCGCTGCGCTCAACGAGCGGAATAATGACTTTGGTGCGGCCCTCACCGATGCGGCAGCCGCGGATGGTGACACAAGACATAAAGGAACGACCTCACTTTTTGATATTTCGCTTTTATGATACGTTGCCGCGGAGGTTTTTGTCAAGATTGA
>JBJERT010000229.1:0-4567 GCA_051882435.1 Faecalibacterium sp. | reverse complement strand
AAAAAGGAACAAAAACCCCTCCCGCTTGTGTTTGCCGCCGGAAGATGTTAAAATGGGTCAGAGCGCGGCGGAGGGCTGCGCAGAACATCAGAACAAAGCAGGGACGAGAGAATGGAACGATACGTCAAACGAGAAAAAAAGCTGCTGGGCGCACAGGTCGAGGAGGAGCTGATGGACTACATCCTTCAGACGCCGGTGGCGGTGGGGGAAAAGCTGCCCAACGAGTTCGAGCTGGGGCAGATGTTCGGCGCGGGGCGCAGCACCGTGCGCGAAGCGGTCAAAAGTCTGGTGACCAAGGGTGTGCTGGAGGTGCGCCGGGGCGACGGCACCTATGTGCAGAGCCACCGTTCCCGGGCGGAGGACCCGCTGGGGCTGTCCCAGCGCGAGGACAAGTTCCAACTGGCGCTGGAGCTGTTCGACGTTCGGCTGATGCTGGAGCCGGAGCTGGCCGCCCGGGCGGCGGCACACGCCAGCCCCAAAGAAAAAGAGCAGCTCGTCGCCCTGTGCGACGAGACCGAGCGGCTGTACTGCAGCGGCGCGGACCACATCCCCAAAGATATCGAGTTCCACACCTGCATCGCCCGGTGCAGCAAGAACCGGGTCGTGGAGACCCTGCTGCCCACCATCAACTCGGCGGTGATGACCTTTGCCAACATGACCCGCCGCAGGCTCGTGCAGGAGACCATCGACACCCACCGTGCCATCACGAACGCGATCGTAGAGGGGGACTCCGTCGGGGCGCGGTGCGCCATGGTGATGCATCTGACCTATAACCGCCAGATGCTGATGCGCCTGCGGAAAGAGGACCCGGACGCGGAACGGGAATCGCCGGAGACGTCCGACGATTCCCAGGGCGCGTGAGCGACTCCGGCCTGCAAAACGGCCCAAAATTGAGCAAATGATACAAAAACGAGGGGAGATTCGGGAAAAATCTCCCCTCGTTTTTGTGCAGAAAAGAGAAACAAGCCTAAAACATCTGATATCTATTGAAAAATTGCGTGAAAAGTGCTAATATTGAGCCACAAAGATATGACGTCTGATGATAAGACTAGAAAGGAGGAGGGAACACCATTTTCATCAGATGTCCCAAGGAAAAGGAACGAAAAATCACCCGCAATCGAAAAAAGGAGGAATCCACTTTATGGCTCAGGCTGCAACGCTCGACCCGACCCGGCTGGTCATCGCCGCGGTGCTCGGTCTCATCCTGCTGCTGGTACTTATCATCAAATTCAAAGTCCACGCCATGATCTCCATTCTGGTGGGCGCCATCACCATCGGCCTTGTGGCCGGGATGCCCGCGACCCAGATCATCTCTGCCGTCAACGACGGCATCGGAAACACGCTCAAAGGCATTGCGCTGCTGGTCGGCCTCGGCTCCATGTTCGGCGCGATATTGGAAGCATCCGGCGGTGCGCAGACGCTCGCCGTAACGATGGTCCGAAAATTCGGGGACCAGAAAGCCGCCTGGGCGCTGGGCATCACGGGCCTTATCATTGCGATGCCGGTCTTTTTTGACGCCGGCCTTATCATTCTGATCCCGCTGGCCTTCTCGCTGGCCAAGCGCACCGGCCGTTCCTCGCTGTACTACGCGATCCCCCTGCTGGCCGGTCTGGCGGTCGGCCACGCCTTCATTCCTCCCACCCCCGGCCCCGTGCTGGTGGCTACCATGCTGGGCGTTGACCTGGGCTGGGTCATTCTGGTGGGCATCTTCTGCGGCATCTTTGCCATGATCGTTGCCGGTCCCATCTGGGGCTCCATCTGCGGAAAGAAATACCACATCCCCGTCCCGGATTCTGTGGCGAATCAGGCGGACGTTGATGAATCCAAGCTGCCCGCCTTCGGCACCATCGTGAGCATCATCCTCATCCCGCTGGTCTTTATCATTTGCAAATCGGTCTGCGGCGTGCTGCTGCCCGCCGACCACCTGCTGGTCGGCCTGTTCAACTTCCTGGGCGAGCCGTTCGTGGCCCTGCTCATCGCTACGATCATTGCAATGGCCGTTCTGGGCCTCCGCCATGGCTATACCATGGAACAGCTGGAAAAGATCATGACCAAGTCGCTGGAGCCGACCGGCCTGATCCTGCTGGTCACTGCCTGCGGCGGCGTGCTCCGGTATACTCTGCAATACTCCGGTCTGGGCGACGTCATCGGCTCGGCCGTCTCCTCCATGAATCTGCCGCTGGTCGTGCTGGCTTTCCTCGTGGCCGTGCTGGTGCGCATCTCGGTCGGCTCCTCGACAGTCGCCATGACCATGGCCGCAGGCATCGTTTCCGCTCTGCCCGGCATCTCCGAGCTGTCCCCGCTGTATCTGGCCTGTGTCACCGCCGCGATCGCGGGCGGCTCCACCGTCTGCTCTCACTTCAATGACTCCGGCTTCTGGCTGGTCAAGAGCCTCGTCGGCCTCGACGAAAAGACCACTCTCAAGACCTGGACCGTTATGGAGACCCTGGTGGGCACCGTCGGCTTCCTTGTGGCATTGGTCATCTCCTTCTTCGCATGATCAGCACAGCCCTTTCTAACAAATAACAGACCAACGCGGATGCGTTGGTCTATATGAAAAGTTTTTTCGGTTCCTTTTTTTCAAAAAAGGAACAAATCCTCGTAACGACTCGATATCTATAAAAAGGAGAACCTCTTATGAGTTGCCTTATCAGTCAGAAAATGCGCACCCTTGCCCCCGAGCTGGACCCGCTGCGTCTGGGCACGGGCTGGACGCCGGAGGACCTCGTCAAGCCCCAGATCTTCATCGAGAGCACCGCGGGCGACAGTCACCCGGGCAGCGGCCACCTCGGGACGCTGGTGGAGGAAGTCCGCCGCGGCGTCGAGGCCGCGGGCGGCTACGGCGCACGCTATTACTGCACCGACATCTGTGACGGCGAGAGCCAGGGCACCGACGGCATCAATTACAGCCTGGCCAGCCGCGAGATGATCGCCAACATGATCGAGATCCACGCCGGGGCCACGCCCTTCGACGCGGGCGTCTACCTCGCCAGCTGCGACAAGGGCATGCCCGCCAACCTCATGGGTCTGCTGCGGGTGGACATCCCCGCGGTGGTAGTGCCGGGCGGCACCATGAACGCCGGGCCGGAGATGCTCACGCTGGAGCAGCTGGGCATGTACAGCGCCAAATTCGAGCGCGGCGAGATCGACGAGGCCCGGCTGAACTGGGCCAAGCAGAACGCCTGCCCCAGCTGCGGCGCGTGCAGCTTTATCGGTACGGCCTCCACCATGCAGATCATGGCCGAGGCGCTGGGTCTGGCGCTGCCGGGCAGCGCGCTGATGCCCGCCACCAGTCCCGACCTGCTGGCCTATGCCCGTCAGGCGGGCGCGCGGGCCGTGGCCATGGCAGGGGATGACACCATGCGCCCCAGCCGCATCGTGACGCTGGAAAGCTTCGAGAACGCCATCCTGGTCCACGCGGCCATTTCGGGCAGCACCAACTGCCTGCTGCACCTGCCCGCCATCGCCCACGAGCTGGGCATCGAGATCACGGGCGACACCTTTGACCGCCTGCACCGCGGCGCGCACTATCTGCTGGATGTGCGCCCGGCCGGACGCTGGCCCGCCGAGTGCTTCTACTACGCGGGCGGCGTTCCGGCCATCATGGAGGAGATCAAGGAACACCTGCATCTCGATGTGATGACCGTCACCGGAAAAACGCTGGGCGAGAACCTTGCCGAGCTGAAGGCCAACGGCTACTATGAGCGCTGCGCAGGCTGGCTGGACCAGTTCAACGCCCGCTATGGCTGCCACATCACCCGCGAGGATATCATCCGTCCCTACAGCAAGGCCATCGGCACCGACGGGAGCATTGCCATCCTCAAGGGGAACCTCGCCCCGGAGGGCGCGGTCATCAAGCACACCGCCTGCCCCAAAGAGATGTTCCGCGCCGTTCTGCGGGCCAGACCCTTCGACAGCGAGGAGGAATGCCTTGCCGCCGTCCTGCACCACGAGGTGCAGAAGGGAGACGCGGTGTTCATCCGCTACGAAGGCCCCAAGGGCAGCGGCATGCCGGAGATGTTTTACACATCTGAGGCCATCAGCTCGGACAAGGAGCTGGGCCGCAGCATCGCCCTGATCACGGATGGACGCTTCTCCGGCGCTTCCACCGGCCCGGTCATCGGGCATTGCAGCCCCGAAGCCGTGGACGGCGGCCCCATCGCGCTGGTGGAGCAGGATGATCTCATCGAGATCGACGTGTTCGAGCGCAAGTTGAACATCGTGGGCGTCAAAGGGGAGCGCAAGTCCCCGGAAGAAATGGACGCGGTCCTTGCCGCCCGCCGCGCCGCATGGCAGCCCAAGCCCCGCAAGTACAAAAAGGGCGTTCTCCGCCTGTTCAGCGAGCTGGCCGCCAGCCCCATGAAGGGTGCCTATCTGGACTACCCGGACTGACCTTGATATCTTCTCCTTTTGCTCATTTATCATAGCAAAAGAGGCGTGCCGCAAGGCACGCCTCTTTTGGTTTTTGTTCCTTTTGTTCCTTTTTTGAAAAAAAGGAACCGAAAAAACTTTTCAATCGACCCACACATTCGTGTGGGTCAAGTTTTTATATACGCAGGCTGCGGGC
>JBJERT010000228.1:0-4584 GCA_051882435.1 Faecalibacterium sp. | reverse complement strand
CCATTTCGGGCAGGATGGGGCGCATCTCATCCATCGTCATGCGGGTGGCCAGCAGGGACTGGTGCGCGTCACGCAGGACGACCTCGGTGATCTTGATGGGCTTTTTGGCCATGGTTTTCACCTCTCCCTCAGTTCATCGAAACCAGAACGTCGCCGGAGTTGACGGTATCGCCCTTGTTCACGTTGACAGAAGCCACCGTGCCGTCCTGCGGGGCCACGATCTCGTTCTCCATCTTCATGGCCTCAAGGATGATGAGCACGTCGCCCGCCTTGACGGAAGCGCCGCTGCTGACCTTGACATCCAGAATGTTGCCGGGCATCGGGGCCTTGACGGACACCGCACCGGCAGCAGCGGCGGCCTTGGGCGCAGCAGCGGGAGCCGCGGGAGCGGCCGGAGCCTTGGGTGCGGCAGGTGCCGCAGCAGGAGCAGCAGCCACGGGAGCAGCGCCAGCGGCAGTCTCCTCCACAGAGACGCTGTAAGCGACGCCATTGACGGTAATATTGTAGTACTTCATGGAAGAACCTCCTGAATCAATTCATATCACAAAACGATGTACGTTCGAGGCGCTTACAGGGCCATGTTGCCGTGCTTTTTGGGCAGGCGGGAGGCGCGCTTGGTGCTCAGCAGCTCCAGCGCCGCCACAACGGAAGCGCGGGCGTTGGCCGCATCGCAGATCATATCTGCGGCGCCGCCGGACACCGCGCTGGCAGCGCTGCATGCCTCGGCGGCATACGCGGCGGCCTTGGCGCTGGTCGCAGCGAGGATGTTGTCCGAAGCGTCGATCTCATCCTTGTACAGGACCGTGACCGCGGCGCTTGGCTCCAGCACCGAGACCGTGCAGCCGTTGACCGCGATGCGCAGGTCCGCATTGGCCAGTGCCGTATAGACCGGGCCGATGGCCTTGCCCGACAGCACCGCGACTTTGGCGGTGGTGGCATCGGCATAGGTGGCAGCCAGGCGGGCCGCCTCGCGGATGCCGCCCGCGATATCATCGGTGGAGCTGGGGACGAAGCCCTGGGTATCCACGATGGTCACGACCGGCACGCTGAATGCGTCGCACAGGCGGACAAAACGGGATGCCTTGGAGACACAGTTGTGGCAGAGCTGCTCGCCGGTGGCCACGACGCCCACAGCGTTGCCGCCGATGGTGCCAAAGGCCGTATAGACCGACTTGCCGAAGCCCGCGTACAGCTCCACGGCGCTGTCCTGATCGAGGATGGCCGCAGCAGCCTTGGCGGGAGCGGAGCCGGACTTCAGGACGGCGGAAGGCTGCTCAAATTCAAAAATGGCCGGGCCGGTCAGGTTGTTGGCGGGCAGCAGGCCCACGATGTGGGCAGCCTTTTCCGCCGCTTCGGCAGCGTCGGCAGCCACCAGCGAGGCCACGCCTGCCTTGGAAGCCGCCTCGGCAGAGCCTGCGCCGGGGACCTTGTCGCCCTTTGCCGCAGAGGTAAAGGGTGCGGTAAAGAACAGCTCGGCGTTCCTGGCCATGATGCACACATCGGCTGCGGCGGCGTTCAATGCGCTGGTGCCGCCGCACACGCCGGTGACCACCGCCACCTGCGGCACAACGCCGGACAGCCGGGCAATGGCCGCGTTCAGGCGGGCACCGGCCGTCAGCACATCCAGACCTTCGGCCAGCTTTGCGCCCACGGAATCATAGAACGTGACGACCGGGCAGCCGGTCTGTGCGGCCATCTCCAGCACCTTGATATTCTTTTCAACGTCCTTGACGGTGACGGCCTCGCCGTTCTGGTACACCGCGTAAGCCTGCTGGCCTGCCGCGTAGCCCCAGGCTGCGCTCACCGCGCCGTCTGCGAACAGGGCGGTATATTCTCCGTCGTCAAAAAACTTGGCGAGGATCTCTCCTTTGGTAATCTTTGAAGCCATGGTAAGACCTCCTGCTTTGTCTGTTTGGTTTCAGAATCGAGTTTATTATACAACTTTTCCGGCGTTTTTCGCAAGGACTATTGTGCCATCTGCTTGTACAAAACGTGCGGCGTACGGCGTTCACTTTTTGGTCCCGGAGTCCGAACGTCCCACGGGGCCGCGGGGGCGGCGCTGGGCGGCTGCCGACTGTCGGGCAGCGCTGCGCGTCTGGGCACGGCCCTTGGCGGCGGCAGCGCGCAGGCCGGACACCTCCTGTTTCGTCAGCTCACGGTATTTTCCGGGCTGGAGCATCCCCAGCTTGACCACGCCCTCCGCGCTGCGCTTGAGGCGCACCACCTCCAGGCCCACCGTTTCGCACATGCGGCGGATCTCGCGGTTCCTGCCTTCGCGCAGGGTCATTTCCATCACGGTGCGGCCCGGCTCATCCACCACCACGTTGATGACACAGGGCAGCGTTTTGACCCCATCGTCCAGCACCACACCTTCGCTCAGCCGCAGGATCTGGTCTTCGGTGGCGCGGGGCTGCACGGTGACGCGGTAGAGCTTGGTGATGCCGCCGGAGGGATGTGTGACTGCCTGCGCGAACGCCCCGTCGTTGGTCATCAGCAGCAGGCCCTCGCTGTCCTTGTCCAGGCGGCCCACCGGGTACAGCCGCGCCGGGATATCGGACACCAGCTCCATCACCGTCTTGCGGCCCAGCTCGTCGCTGGCCGTGGTGACATAGCCCCGGGGCTTGTACAGGGCCAGATAATAGAGCTTCTGGTCCTTCTGGATATAAATGCGCTGGTCGTCCACATGGAGCACGTCCCGCGCGGGGTCCATCTTGTCCCCCACCTTGGCGGGATGGCCGTTGACCTTGACCCGGCCCTCGGCGATGATCTGCTCCGCGGCGCGGCGGGAGCAAAGCCCCTGTTCGCTCATGATCTTCTGGATACGTTCTTCTGCCATGGTATTCTCCTCTGTGCGCCTCCCGGCGCTCAAATGTGCCCCGCCAGGCGGCGGGGCGGGTGTGTTCGGTTCTTTACTGTGCCGCCGGGGGCTGCGGCTGGGCGGGCGCGGATTTCTCGTCCTTTTTGTTCACCAGTGCGGACACCTTGTCCACCAGCTCGGGCAGCATGGTCAGCGCGCGGTCCACCGCATTGGACGTATCCGAAAGCTGGATGGTGCGCACGCATCCGTCCTTGATGACCAGAAAGGCCACCGGCTGGATATTGACGCCCGCGCCCGCGCCGCCGCCGAACAGGTCCTTGTTGGCGGCGTTCTTGCCGTCGAAGTCGGTCCCGCCCGAGGCGAAGCCAAAGGACACCTTGGAAACGGGCAGGATCGTGATGCCGTCCTCGGTCGTGATGGGTTTGCCGATGATGGTATTGGAATCCGCCATCTGACGGATCTTGTCCATCGTAACGTTCATTAAGCCCTGAATGGGATGCTCAGCCATAAAGATCGGCCTCCTTTGAGTTGGATTGGGGGTATTCTATCGGATGCCCCGGCGCATTCCCCTGCAAACAGCAGGATGGGCTGCGCGGGCGGGGCAGATACAGCGGGAACATGATATCTTTTTCAGTGTACCACATTTCAGCGGAGCACGTCCATATCTTTTTGGGAGAATGCGGACGCCGAACGGAAATTTTTTTGTTCCTTTTTGAAAAAAGGAACCGAAAAACTTTTCACCTGGCCTGTGCCTGCGCACAGGCCGGGAAACTTTCCGAACGGCACTTTACAGGAAAAGGTCCAGCACCTTCTCCCGCCAGAACGCATACAGCACCCGCACGGCCGCAATGACGATGAAAAGCGCCTGCGCCGAAACGCGGAAGGAGACCCGGTCCTCGACCGTGGGGCTTTCCGTGCCGAAGTCCGGCAGCACCCTCAGCTCCTCAAAATCGAGATACACGAAGCGGTCGAGGAATCCCAGAGCCGGATAAAGCCAGGCGTTCAGTTTTCCGCAGGCCCGGGCCGCGTCCGCAGGGTCCTCACCGCGCACGCCGAGGCGGACGCGGATCCGGGTAAAGCGCAGCGCCCCGAACACGGCCCGCAGCAGGGTGCCCGCCCCCCGCAGGATCGAGCAGAGGATATCCAGCGTGAGCTTTGCCTTTTTGCGGGGGGAAGCGGTGCTTTTGGTGGTCTGTTTCGGCTTTTTTGCGGCCTTTCTGGCGGCTTTTTTTGCTTTGCGGTCGGAACGCCACGCGGCAAAGCGGGATCTCATTTTGTTCCACAGACCTTTGGGCGGCGCAGCGTCGGGTTCCGGCTCGGGCTGGGGGTAACGGTAGACCGGAAAGGTCACGCCCAGCGCCCCGACGCGGACGGTGAGCACGTCCTTTTCCCAACAGACATCGGCGCAGAACGGGCAGAGCAGCAACAGCAATATCAGGCCCAGCGCAACGGCCAGCAGGATGCCCAGCGCCTTGAGCAAAAACAACAGGACCGCGCCCAGCGCGGAAAGTACAGCGGTCATTGGGGTTCCTCCTTTGCGGCAGGGGCCGCCGCCTCCCGGATGGGCGGCAGCTCAGAGAGGCTGGAGAGGCCGAAGGTGCGCAGGAACACATCGGTGGTACGAAAGCTGACCGGACGCCCCGGCAGGTCCAGCCGCCCCGCTTCCTCGATCAGGCCCTTTTCCAGCAGGCTGGCAACGCTGGACGAGGAGTCCACGCCGCGCACCTGCTCGATAAAGGCGCGGGAGACCGGCTGATTATAGGCGA
>JBJERT010000227.1:0-4594 GCA_051882435.1 Faecalibacterium sp. | reverse complement strand
GAGACGTTCACGCTTTGTCGTCAGAGGAAGGTTCGTCCAATGCGCGGCGGCGCTTTTGGTAGAGCGCGGCAGACAGCGTGAGCGCGGCGTAGCAGAGCAGGAAGGTAAGGACTCCCGCGACAGCCGCGCCGAGCCAGAGACCAAAGCTGAAACCGTTCAGCAGCGTGACCGCGATGCCCCCGGCAGCGGACATCAGGAGATGCGCCTTTGCGTTGGGGACCAGATGCCGGTCCCAGATGCCGCAGCGCAGGCACTTCACGACAACATAAACGCAGCTCAGCATGAACACGATCCACTCGCCGACCAGAGCCTTGAAGGGCAGGCCCAGAAGCATCTGGACGGCGATCGCGATCAGCAATCCGGTCCATGTGAGCCAGAAGCCCCGGCTCTCGATCTGGAGCAGTGTCTGCTCCTGCATTTCATCCAGTCGATTGTTCTTGTCCCAAATCTTCATGGTTCTTCCTCCCAGAACAGTTCATCCAGCGTCTTGCCCAGCGTTTTGCAGATGCTGCGGCACAGGCGGATGGTGGGGTTGTATTCGCCCTTTTCGATGGCGTTGATGGTCTGGCGCGAGACGCCTACCGCCTCGGCCAGTGCGCTCTGCGTCAGATCTTTTTCGGCGCGGGCGGCTTTCAGCTTCAAATTTTTCGGCACAGGGCCACCTCCTTTTTCTGCGGGGGAGCCTTGCGGCTCCCGGTGAGAAAAGGATAGCACATCTACGACATAAAGTCAAGTATAATTTACAAAAAGTCACACTACAAACTTGATTTCAGACCGCAGGTATGGTATTCTAATGATAAGAACTTAATATGTATCTCTATGGGGAGGCCGTCCGGGCCTTTCGTGTGGCAAACAGGAAACAAAGAAGTTTCGGGAGGTGCATCCGTTATGAGGATCTTGGTGTATGGCGCAGGCGTTCAGGGCTGTGAGCTGGCGCACAGACTGATCCAGAACCAGAAGAACGACGTCACGCTGCTGGCGCGCGGCGAGTGGAAGGAGCGCATCGAGCAGAAAGGGCTGGTCATCTTCCACTGGGCACAGCGCAGGACCACGACCGACTGTGTGCGGACGGTGGACCACCTCGCGCCAGAGGACAGCTATGACCTCATCTTTGTCACCGTGCAGGCGGGACAGCTGCCGCAGGTGCTGCCTGTTCTGGCGGCCAACCGCAGTGAATATGTGGTGTTCGTGGGCAATAACCCGGACGCGCAAGGCACGTTCCTTGCGCTGAAGCGCCCGGCGGATCGGGTGGCGTTCGGGTTCCAGGATACGGCGGGCTATCGGGAACTGGACCGGGTGGTCAGCGTCCATACGAGCATCGGCATGACGCTGGGCGGCGCGACGGCTCCGCTCTCGGGCGTGTTCCGTCAGCGCATCAAGGCCGCTTTCGGTGATGTGACCTATCGTCTCAAATTCTACGGGGATATGGACGAATGGCTCAAATGCCATATCGCCCTGATCCTGCCTATCTGCTATGTCTGCTATGCCTGCGGCGGCGAACTGAGCAAAGCGTCCAAGGAACAGCGTTCGGCGGTGCTGGACGCCGCATGGGAGGGCTGCGAGATGCTCAAGGCGGCGGGCGTCCCGGTGAACGACGCGGAAAATACGGATTATTATAAGCCCGGCAGCAAGCGCCGCGAAATGGAAGTGATGCTGCTGGCGACCTTCAAGACGCCGTTGGGGAAGCTCTGCGCGGCGGATCATGCGATGAAAGCCACTGGCGAGATGCGCCTGCTGGATGAAGCGTTCGCCGCTCTGCGCAGCCGTACCACGCTGGAAATGCGCGCGTGGGATGAACTGCGCGCTGCGGTCCCCGCGGATATTCTGCCGCAGTAACTTGTTTCTTGAAATGAAAAGCCGCGGGCTGTCTTAACGGACAGCCCGCGGTTTTTCCGGGAGTGGGGCGCAGCCCCAGCGCGCGGGAGCGCGCAAAAGATGGCCGCCAGCCTGTGCAGATAAAAAACCTGGCCCACACGGATGTGTGGGCCGATCAAAAAGCTTTTTCAGTTCCTTTTTCTCGAAAAAGGAACAAAAAAACGTCCTCACCCTTCTTCCCAGAACCCCCGCAGCTCCTGCCCCAGCGCCTGGGCATCGGGCAGGAACTTCAGGTGTGCCCAGTGCCGAGGGAAAAGACGCATATAGTCCGCGTGAGAAAAACGGTCGTCCAGCAGGAGCACCACGCCGCGGTCCTCCGGGGTGCGGATGACCCGCCCGGCAGCCTGTAACACCTTGTTCATGCCGGGATACCGGTAAGCATAGTTGAAGCCGCAGCCCGCGGTCTCGTCGTAATAGCGGCGGAGCATCTCCTGCCGGGGGTTCACCTGCGGCAGGCCCACGCCCACGACGGCGCACCCAATAAGTCGATCGCCGGTCAGGTCTACGCCTTCGCCGAATACGCCGCCCAGCACGCCGAAGCCCAGCAACGTCTGCCTGGGATGAGGCACGAACTGCCCCAGAAAAGCGGCACGTCCGGCATCGTCCAGCCCGCTCTCCTGGGCAAGGGCGGCGATGTCCGGCCAGCGCGCGGTGAAATCCTCATAGACCTGCCGCAGATAAGAATAGCTGGGGAAAAAGGCCAGATAATTCCCCACCTTTCCCCGCGCCAGCGCAGCCAGCGCGTCCGAGATCGGCTGCACACTGCGCTCCCGGTCGCGGTAACGGGTGGAGATGGAGGGCAGACAGTACAGCCCCAGATGTTCCGGCGGAAAAGGACTTTCCAGCGCCACGGCACGGGCCTCGGGACAGCCCAGCACACCGCGATAGTAGCTGGGCGGGGTGAGGGTCGCGCTGAACAGCGCTGCCGCCCGCCCGCAGCTCAGGCTGGCGTCCACAAAAGCGGAGGGGTCCAGACACAGCAGCGAAACTTCCAGCTCGCTGCCGTGCGCTGTGAGCTGGGTCACAAAATGCGAGTCATAACGCTCCGCCGCCCGCACGAAGCCCTGCACCGCAAAAAACAGCTCCAGCAAAACGGAATGGCGCTCATCTTCCTGATTTTCGTCCAGCCAATCCTGCAAGGGGGAGATCAACGCATGGAGCGGCCGCAGCAGCGCGGCGGGCAGTTCCTTGAAGAAAACAGTGCCTTCCTTCGCATACAGCGGCTCCGGCAGGACAGAAGCCGCTGTGTTCTCCTCTTCGGAGGTCTCCGCGCAGAGATCAAATAACGCAGTCTGCACCGCTTCCTCCTTTTCGGCCTCCTCTGCATCCGGTCCGCGCCATGGAGCAAGGCGCAGGCAGGCGCGGCGGGCTTCCAGCAGTGCTTTGTCGGCGCGGGTCAATGCGGCTTTCAGAGCGCTGCGCCCCCGGCCAAGCGCGCGCTTGCCTTCCAAAAGACTGCTTTTGCAGAACTGCGCAGAGTACATCGTGCGGGCACGGTCCGGCAGATTGTGCGCCTCGTCGATCAGAAACAGCCAGTCGCCTGCCGCGTCGAAAAAGCGCCGCAGCCGCACCACCGGGTCAAACAGATAATTGTAATCCCCGATCACGACGTCACACCATTCGCTCAGATCCAGCCCCAGCTCAAAGGGACAGACCATGAACTGCCCGGCTGCCCCGGCCAGCGCGGCGCGGTCAAAGCAGCCGGGGCTGTCCAACAGCGCGGCCAGCGCCGGTTTGAGCCGGTCATAGTAGCCCCGGGCGTAGGGGCAGCGCTCCGGCAGGCAGGCCGGGCGGCCCGCCTCATCCTTGCACAGACAGGCTTTGTCTTTGGCCGTCAGGGTCACGCTGCGCAGCGCAAGCTCCGGCGCGGCAACGCGCAGCCGCGCCAGCGCGTCCTCGGCGGCGGCCTGCGTTGTATTGCGGGCTGTGAGATAAAACAATTTCTCTCCGTACCCTTCGCCGATGGCTTTCAGCGCCGGGAACAGCGCGCTCATGGTCTTGCCGATGCCGGTGGGAGCCTGACAAAAGACCCGGGTGCCGCCTTTGCGTCCCTCGTTCCGGCCGCTGCGGCAGGCGCGGTAGACTTCGCCCGCCAGCGCCCGCTGTCCGGGCCGGTAGCCCGCAAAGGGGAACCGAAGCACCCCAAGGCTCTGCGCACGACGCTTTTCCCACTCCATCTGCCGCTGTGCCCAGGGCGCATACTGCCGCAGCAATCCCAGCAGGAAATCCTCCAGCTCCGCACGGGAAAAACGCCGCACGAATCGAAAGATCGTCTCCTCCTCTGTCTGGAAATAGGTCAGCCGCACAGCCAGAGCGTCCAGCCCTTTCTCGTGGGCATAGATGGCCCCGTAGACCATGCCCTGTGCCCAGTGGCAAGGCTCCCGGTCCTCGGTGATCTGGTCGGCCGGGAGCGTCGTGGTCTTGATCTCGTCGATGACTACGGTGCCGTCCGCGTCGGTGAAGATCCCGTCCGCGCGGCCCTCGACCGTGAAGCAGATGCCCTCCACGGTGCGGGAGGCGGAGAGAAAGACCTCGGCCTCATAGCCCTCTCCGCCCTGCTTTTGCAGGCGGCGGTGGATGCGCGCCCCCTCGTTGGCGCGGTCAAAGCCGGAAAAGCGGCTGTCGATGTCGCCGGTGCGCAGCAGAAACTCTACCAGCTGCCGCACCGCAAGACGGATCTGAGACAAAAAGATTCACCTCGGTCTGGAACGATTCTATC
>JBJERT010000226.1:0-4602 GCA_051882435.1 Faecalibacterium sp. | reverse complement strand
CGGCCCTTGACGTAGATCTCCTTGACCAGCGTCTTGCCTTCCAGCGCCGCAGCGACGGCGGGGTCTGCCTTGGCGGCGGCAATGGCGTCGGCGGCGGTGATATCGGCGGCCACCTTCAGGCGGGCCTTGACTTTGCCGTTGACCTGCACCGCGATCTCCACCGTGGCCTCGACACACTTGGCCTCCTCGTAGCTGGGCCAGGGATAATAGGCCAGCTGCTGGTCGTGGCCGTGGCCCAGCTTCTCCCACAGCTCTTCGGTCATGTGGGGAGCAAAGGGGTTCAGCATCTGCACCACCGTTTCCAGCTCGGCCTTCGTTGCGCCGCCGTTCTCATACAGCGCGTTGACCAGCGTCATGAGCTGGGCAATGGCGGTGTTCATCTTGAGGCTCTCGATATCCGCTCCCACCTTTTTGATGGTCTGGTGCATCAGGGTCTCGATGACCGGGCGGTAGCCCTCGCCCTCTACCAGCTTGTCAGACAGCGCCCACACGCGGTCCAGGAAACGGTTGCAGCCCGCGATGGCCGAAGTCTGCCAGGGCGCGGCCTGCTCGAAATCGCCCATGAACATCTCGTACAGACGCATGGTATCTGCACCGTAGGTGTCCACCACCTCGTCCGGGTTGATGACGTTGCCCAGGCTCTTGGACATTTTAACGATGGGATGGCGGGCCATCTCGCCGTACTTTTCTTCCAGCGCCTTTTCCGCCGCCTTCTGCGTGCCGTATTCGGCCAGCAGCTTGTTCTGTTCCTCGGCGGGCAGGTTGACGAAGCTGTGGGGATTCAGGCCCAGGATCATGCCGTGGGCAGTGCGCTTCTGATACGGCTCCGCGGTCGGCACGACACCGATATCATACAGGAACTTGTGCCAGAACCGGCTGTACAGCAGGTGCAGCGTGGTGTGCTCCATGCCGCCGTTGTACCAGTCCACCGGAGACCAGTATTCCAGCGCCTCTTTGGAGGCGACGGCGTCCTTGCAGCCGGGGTCCATATAGCGCAGGAAGTACCAGGACGAGCCAGCCCACTGGGGCATGGTGTCGGTCTCGCGCACAGCGGGGCCGCCGCAGCAGGGACAGGTGGTATTCACCCAATCCTGATGGCGGGCCAGCGGGCTTTCGCCGTCGGGACCCGGCTCGAAATCGGTGATATCCGGCAGTGTCAGCGGCAGGCTGCTCTCGGGCAGCGGCTGCCAGCCGCACTTTTCGCACTTGACCATGGGAATCGGCTCGCCCCAGTAGCGCTGACGGCTGAACACCCAGTCGCGCAGCTTATAGTTGACCTTGTCACGGCCCTTGCCGTTGGCCTCGAGCCACTCGGTCATTTTTTTCTTGGCATCCGTGACCGACAGGCCGTTCAGGAAGCCGGAGTTGACCAGCGTACCGGTCGCCACATCGGTAAAGGCCGCCTCATCCAGATTGGAGGGCGTGTTGCCCTGCACGACCTCGATGATCGGCAGACCGAACTTCTTGGCAAATTCCCAGTCGCGGGTATCATGGGCGGGCACTGCCATGATCGCGCCGGTGCCGTAGGTGGCGAGGACATAGTCCGAGATAAAGATGGGGATCTTCTTGTCGTTGACAGGGTTGATGCCCTCCACGCCCTGGAGCTGGACGCCGGTCTTTTCCTTGTTCAGCTCGGTGCGCTCAAAGTCGCTCTTGCGGGCGGCTTCGGCCTGATAAGCCTTTACCGCGTCCGGGTTCTGGATGATGCCGCTTTCCAGCCACTGCTTGACCAGCGCATGCTCGGGCGAAACGACCATATAGGTCGCGCCGAACAGCGTATCGCAGCGGGTGGTATAAACGGTCAGCGTGTCGCCTGCCGTAGTGCTGAAGTTGACCTCCGCGCCATGGCTGCGGCCGATCCAGTTCTTCTGCTGGGTGGCAACGCGCTCGATGTAATCCACGTCGTCCAGGCCGTCGATGAGCTTGTCGGCATAGGCCGTGATCCTGAGCATCCACTGGCTCTTGACCCGGTGGACCACCTCGCTGCCGCAGCGCTCACATACGCCGTTGACCACTTCCTCGTTGGCCAGCACGCACTTGCAGCCGGTGCACCAGTTGACGTTCATTTCCTTTTTGTAGGCCAGACCGTGCTTGTAGAGCTGGAGGAAGATCCACTGGGTCCACTTGTAATATTCCGGGTCCGTGGTGTTGATCTCGCGGTCCCAGTCAAAGGAGAAGCCCAGCGCTTTGAGCTGGCTGCGGAAATGATCCACGTTCTTCTTGGTGACGATGGCCGGGTGGATGTGGTTCTTCATGGCGAAGTTTTCCGTGGGCAGGCCAAAGGCGTCCCAACCCATCGGGTACAGCACGTTGTAACCGCACTGGCGGCGCTTGCGGCTGACCACGTCCAGCGCGGTGTAGCTGCGGGGATGGCCGACGTGCAGGCCCGCGCCCGACGGATACGGGAACTCCACCAGCGCATAAAACTTGGGCTTGGAGTGGTCGATCTCGGCATGGAAGGTCTTTTCGTCCTCCCACACCTTCTGCCATTTGGCCTCGACGGCCTTGAAATCATACTTCATTGTTCGTATCAGCTCCAGACTAATTTCTTCTGCTTCAGGAAACGGTTATCGACAAAACTGCCGCGCACAGCGCGGCAGAGTGCGCACGGCTCAGGCCTCGCTGTCCGGGGTCAGGTAAGCCGAGATATCCACCGGCTCGCCGTCGGCCCACAGGTGTTCGAGGTCGTAATAGGTGCGGGTGTTGGGCACGAAAACATGCACGATCACGCCGGAGTAATCCAGCAGCACCCAGTTCTTGGAGTCAAAGCCCTCGGTGTGGTAAGGCTCGATGCCTTTCTGCGAAAGCTGATACTCCACCTCATCGGCCAGCGCAGCCACCTGCGTGGTGGATGTGCCGGAGGCGATGACGAAATAATCGGTCAGGACGGTCAGGCTCTCGAGCTTGAGCACCCGGACATCCTGCGCCTTTTTCTTATCCAGGATCTTTGCGATCTCGATCGCAAGGGTCTTGCTGTCCTTGAGGTTTTCCATTTGCTTTTCCTGTCCTTTCGGTGTATTTTACTGGCCCGCTCCGGCGGCCTGGCCGTCGGTGGTCACAGCGCCCTGTACGTCGGTGTCGCCCTGCAGGATCGCGTCGTCCGACTCCTTGTCGAGCTGGCCGACGAACTGGACATTGGCGCTGGTAGAAAGACTGCCATGGGGCCAGTCATTGGTCACAAGGTTCATCTCCTCCGCGCTCACGGGGCCGGTGTAGCTGCGGAAGTAGGTGTTGAGCAGCTCCGCGATGGAACCGGCATCCGGCACCACGCAGGAGTAGCCATCGAAGCTCTCCGTCTTGCCGATGTTGGGCACCCCCATAAAGACCGGCGTCTGCGCCAGCATGATGTTGGCGCTGTCGATCTTGAGGAAGGAAACCACCAGCTTGCACAAGGTCGTCAGGTCCATATCGGTGTGGATATAATTGTTGAGGACCAGCGGAAGCTGATTGAGGATATCGCTCACACCCATGGCGCGGGCACGCTTGAACAGACCGGCATAGAAATAACGCTGCATGTTCAGGCGGTCGATATCCGCGTTGGCATAGCCCTCGCCGTGGCGGCAGCGGACGAAGAACTCGGCCGATGCGCCGTCCAGATTGCGGTAGCCCTGTTTCAGCGCACTGCCCGCAAAGGACATATCGTGAGGGATATAGACCTCGATGCCGCCGAAGTTATCCACCATCTCCACAAGAGCCTGCATATCCACTGTGACGTAATAGTCGATGGGCAGGCGGTACTGGTCATAGATGACCTCTGCCAGCGCGGCGATGCTGCCGCCGTTGGACAGCGCCACCGAATTGATCTGGTAATTGGAGGCGGAATAGGTCTTGCCGTTGGAAAGCGTGATCTTCCGGTTCTTTGTGGTGACGAGGGAGTTGCGCGGGATCTGCAGCATCCGCAGCGCGCTGCCCTTGATATCGAACTGCACATAGAGGATCATATCCGTCATGCCGTCGTTGCTGGAGGCATCGGCGGAATAGTTGCGGCCCTCCTCGTAGTCGATGCCGCAGACCAGGATGTTGACCACATCGCCCTTGTATTCTTCGAGCGTCTGGATCTCCTCCACGATGGAGGGGGCATCGGACTCAGGCCGGAGGCTCTCCTCCACACGGTTGACCAGCGAAACAGCGTAGACGACTGCGGTGGACACCACCGCGATCAGCACCAGCGTCACCGCCAGCGGCAGCCAGCGGGGTGTGCGGCGCTTTTTCCTGCGGCGGCGGGGAGGCTGGCCGCTGCCCTGCGGGGCAGCGTGGCGCGGCGGATCGCCGTTCCCGCCGCCAG
This sequence comes from Faecalibacterium sp., assembly GCA_051882435.1. GTDB lineage: Bacteria > Bacillota > Clostridia > Oscillospirales > Ruminococcaceae > Faecalibacterium. The sequence continues at coordinate 317 of JBJERT010000226.1, read as the reverse complement.
AACCAAAGGCGGCATGGGATGCAGTACGGGCAGGCGGAGTCTGGTTATCGGGCACAGCGCGGGGGGCGGTATTCTCCTGCTGAGGGCCGCTCTGGCCGGGCTGCGCCTGCGGCTGACGGTGAAGGGAACGGTCGGTATTGATGCGGCGCGGCGTTGAACTCATGCTTTTTGTATCCTCCAGCTCTGGTCCCAGCCGGGCCGGGCCGCCTGACGCCCTGCACCCGGATGACCCGGATCGTGTGGCTTTTGCCACGAAACCTGTCGTATTTTATAGTATAGCATTCCCCGGCCGAATCTGCAATCTGTTTTCGGCTGGG
>JBJERT010000225.1:0-4627 GCA_051882435.1 Faecalibacterium sp. | reverse complement strand
TGCGATGGGCGCAGTAAAAAGTTTTTGCCCCGCTTTTTTCAAAAAGCGGGAAAAAGAAAACCTCCCGCATTGACAAACCTCCCGGAATGTGCTATTTTGAGAGAACAAATGCAAGGATCGGGAAAAGTAGCGCGTCGCGGGCGCCCCAGAGAGTGCGGCAGGAGCTGAGAGCTGCGCGCGAGCCGCCGCGTGAACGAACACCCGGGAGCAGCAGGCTGAACCCGGCGGCGTTTTGGGCCGCGGGCAGTAGGTGCGCCGCACGCCCAGCGTTAGAGGGGCAGCGTTTTCCGCCCTTGGGCGCGAGCGCGCGAGAGACCGGTTTTTTCCGGTAATTCAGGTGGCACCGCGGACATTACAAGACAGCTTGTTCGCCCTGAACGATCAGGGCAAAAGCTGTCTTTTTATTTTTCAGGAGGGAATTTACACCATGGAACGCACAGAGATCGTCTCCCTGTACAAAGACACCCCCGCCGACGGCACGGTCGTCACGGTCTGCGGCTGGGCCAAGAACATCCGCGACTCCAAGAACATCGGCTTTATCGCGCTGTCCGACGGCGGCTGCTTCAAGACCCTGCAGGTCGTGCTGGAAGCCGCCAAGCTGGCCAACTACGAGCAGGTGGTCCACACCGGCCTGTACAGCAGTCTGCGGGTGGTGGGCCGCATCGTGCTGACCCCGCAGGCCAAGCAGCCCTTTGAGCTGAACGCCGACAGCGTGGAGATTTTAGGCGCCTGCCCGGCGGAGGAATATCCGCTGCAAAAGAAAAAGATGAGCATGGAGTACCTGCGCACCATGCCCACGCTGCGCCCGCGCACCAACACCTTCAACGCGGCGTTCCGGGTGCGCAGCGTGGCGGCCTATGCCATCCACAAGTTCTTCCAGGAGAACGGCTTTGTGTACGCGCATTCTCCGCTGCTGACCGCCTCCGACTGCGAGGGCGCGGGCGAGATGTTCCGCGTCACGACGCTGGACCTCGACGACCTGCCCAGAACCGAGGACGGCAAGGCCGATTACAGCCAGGATTTCTTCGGCAAGCCGGTCAACCTGACCGTTTCCGGCCAGCTGGAGGCCGAGGCTATGGCCATGGCGTTCGGCAAGGTGTACACCTTCGGCCCCACCTTCCGCGCAGAGAAGAGCTTTACCACCCGCCACGCCGCCGAATTCTGGATGATCGAGCCGGAGATGGCCTTCTGCGACCTGAGCGGCTATATGGACACCGCCGAGGCCATGACCAAGTACGTCATCCGCTATGTGCTGGACAACTGCCCGGACGAGATGGCGTTCTTCAACCAGTTCATTGACAAGGGCCTCATCGAGCGGCTGGAGCTGGTCGCCAACAGCGAGTTCGGCCGCGTGAGCTACACCGACGCCATCGAGATCCTGAAGAAGAACAACAAAAAATTCCAGTACCCCGTCGAGTGGGGCGTGGACATCCAGACCGAGCACGAGCGCTATCTCACCGAGGTCGTGTTCAAAAAGCCCGTGTTCGTTACGGACTATCCCAAGGAGATCAAGAGCTTCTATATGAAGCAGAACCCGGACGGCAAGACCGTCGCCGCGGCGGATATGCTGGTGCCCGGCATCGGCGAGCTGATCGGCGGCAGCCAGCGCGAGGAGGACTATGACAAGCTGGTGGCCCGCATGGACGAGCTGGGCCTGGACAAGTCCAGCTACGACTGGTATCTGGACCTGCGCAAGTTTGGCGGCGTGGAGCACGCGGGCTACGGCCTGGGCTTCGAGCGGATGCTGATGTACCTCACCGGCATCCAGAACATCCGCGACGTGCTGCCGTTCCCCCGCACGGCCTACGGCTTCTGATCGCTCCTCTGAGAGCTTCCGACACACAGAAAAGGGATGGAACCCACAGCGTGGGTCCCATCCCTTTTTCCGCAGCGGATGCTCACTCCTCCATCTGCTTGGCGAGGAACGCGGCGGCCACAGACACCGCTTTCTGCTGCACAGCGTCGGGGCGGGCGGTGCGGTCCTCGGTCAGAAGCCCCACAGCGCCCGCCACATCCCCGGCGGCCACGATGGGGTACGCGCAGAGGAGGATGCGCTGGGAGCCTTCGCAGGGGAGGACGGACTGTTCGGGCATGCCCTCGTTGAGAAACGGCTTGCGGTTCTCCATCATCTTTTCCAGCGGCTGGCTGACGCTGCGGTCCACCAGATCGCGGCGGCCCGCGCCGCTGGCCACCAGGATGCGGTCCCGGTCGGTGACAAAGGCGGTGAGGGCAAAGCTCTTGTTCAGCACGTCAGCATACTGGGTGGCCACGCCGTTCAGCTCCCCGATGGGCGAATACTTCTTGAATATGACTTCGCCGTCCCCTGTGGTGAAGATCTCCAGCGGGTCCCCCCGCCGGATGCGCTGGGTGCGGCGGATCTCCTTGGGGATGACGACCCGCCCCAGCTCGTCGATACGGCGCACGATTCCGGTTGCTTTCATGAATAATCCCTCCATAGACGGTTCATTTCCAGTTCTGGAAATAGTATCTGCCAACAGCGGGGGATTATACCATGCGGGCCAAATTTTCCTTTTGTCAGTCCTGCCTGCGCCCGATCCAGGCTTCCAGCGCGATGTTCAGCGCCGCAAACAGGACGCCTGCCACCGGCCAGACGATCCAGCTGGTGCGCCATGCGTCGGCCCAGAAGCTCCAGCCCAGATAGACCGCCGTGGCCAGGCACCAGTAGCTGCCCGCAAACCACGACGACTTGCGGGACATGCGCTTGCGTTCCGGGGTATAGTCGCCCTGCTGGATCAGCTTGTCGAAGCTGCCCTGCACCATGCCCGCCCGGATCAGGGGCTGGACGGCCACGGCCACCGTGGCCAGCAGCAGGTCGATGCAGGCCACGGCTGCAAGGTCAGAGGCATGCAGCGCCATTGCCGCCATGAGCGGCACCACGCTGAGCACGCAGAGCGCCACGCCCACCGTCACGCTGCGGCGGAAAACGGGAGCGTAGACCGCGCGGAGCTGCTCCACGCTTTCGGCCACGCCGGGCGCAAGGGTGAAATCCTCTTTTTCCAGAAACGCGTACTCGTCCAGACGCATCCCCGCCGGGACCACCAGCACCAGCCCCAGCGCCACCATCACCAGGATCGCGATGACGCCCACGCCCGCGGCAAAGTCCTCCCGCAGAGTGCCGTCCGTCCACGCGCCCAACAGCAGCAGCGCCGTGGGGCTGAGGATGAACAGCCCCACGCCCAGCGCGATGCGCCCCCGCAGCTGCTCCACCAGCGCCAGATAGCCTTCGGCCTCGGCGCGGCTCACCTGACGCAGATCGGCGCGGGGAATGCTCCCGCTCAAAGGTGCAGGCTCCGCGGCCGGAGCGATGCAGGCCGCCGGGGCGGCAGGCTCCTCTTCCGTTTTTAATAAGTAATCTGTGGTGACGCCGAACAGCTCGCTCATCTTCACGATCTTGTCCAGCTCGGGGACAGAGCTGCCGCCCTCCCACTTGGACACCGCCTGACGCGAGATATCCAGACGGTCAGCCAGCTCCTCCTGGCTCCAGCCCTGCCGACGGCGCAGCAATGCGATTTTTTCCGCCAGTACCATAAGGTCCTTCCTTTCTGCCGCCAGTGCGGCTTGTGCGTTTTTCTGTTTTTATCTTATCACAAACTGCCTGCCCGTGCTACCAAACGCGGCTGGAAATCTGTCAACCAGCGGTTGCGAAGGGCTTTTTTGCTCAAAATGCGCTTGCAATCCGCCGGGATCTCCGCTATACTGGAACTACGGGCCATACGGCCCGCACCGAAAAAGGACTCAACAACAAGGAGACGCTGTTTGAAGAAAAACAACACCTTGGAGATTGTGCTGTGCGCGGAGGGCTGCGCGGCATAACTCCCCGCCCTCCGCGGATCGAACGACAGGTCATACAGTACGATCTTCTGGAGGAATGAATTTTTATGAACACCAACGACTGCATCATCCGCCCTGCCACCCCCGCCGACTGGCGCGCCACCGAGGAACTGACCCGGGAGGCGTTCTGGGACGTCTACCGCCCGGGCTGCCTGGAGCATTATGTTCTGCACGTCCTGCGCACCCGGCCCGAGCGCGTGCCGGAGCTGGACCTTGTTCTGGAGCGGTCCGGCCAGCTCATCGGGCACATCGTCTATGTGCGCGCGGTCATCGAGGCGGACGATGGGCGGAGCCTGCCCATCCTGACCTTTGGGCCGCTGAGCATCGCGCCGGAGGAACAGGGAAAAGGCTACGGCAAGCTGCTGCTGGACGCATCCATGGAGCAGGCCCGTGCCATGGGCGCGCTGGCCCTGTGCATGGAAGGCAACATCGATTTTTATGGTCACAGCGGTTTTGTCGTGGCGAGCACCCGGGGCATCCATTACAATGACGAGCCTCGCAGCGAAGAGGTGCCCTACTTTTTGCTGAAGGAGCTGCGCCCCGGCGCGCTGGAGGGCGTGAGCGGCACCTACCGCACCCCTGCCGCCTATTTTGTGGAGGAAGCGGCGGCCGAAGCGTTTGACCTCACGTTCCCCCGCAAGGAAAAGCACCGCAGGCCCGGTCAGCTGGTCTGACCGCGGTCCGCCCCGGTATAGTGGGGCATAGGATCTAACGCAAATGAAAAGCAGGACTGGCAAAGCCGGTCCTGCTTTTCGATTTGTTGAGGCTTCGTTTT
>JBJERT010000224.1:0-4662 GCA_051882435.1 Faecalibacterium sp. | reverse complement strand
AAATTTTGACCCAAAATCCGTCATTTTCAGCAAATCGTTAAAATGTTGTACTTCCGGCATGCCCCAGCGGGACGTTATGCACGGCAGAACACCTCGCACTCCTCGCGGATGGCCTGCGCCAGCGCGGCGGTCTCAAAGCCATCCTCCGCGCGCCAGGCCCAGTTGCCGCCCAGCTTGCCGGGAGTGTTCAGGTGCGCCTCGGCCCCGAGGCCCAGCCAGTCGTACATGGGGATGATGGCCCGCGCCGCCGAAGAACCCAGCGCGGCGCGCAGGAGCGCCATGCGGGCGGTGTCGGTCTCCACGGCGTCCACCTCTTTGGCGGAGGGCTTGCGGGAGGGCGTCAGGTGCAGGTAGGCCGCGGCCGCGGTCTTTTCCTTGGCGGAGGCACCGTTCTCCCACCAGTCGGCGAGGGTGGTGTTGTCGTGGGTGCCGGGGTAGACGACGCAGTTCTGGATATGATTGTGGGGCAGATACTCGTTGTCGCCGCCGCTGAAGGCGAATTGCAGCACCTTCATGCCGGGGAAGGTGCTGTCGGCCAGCAGCTTGCGCACGCTGGGGAACAGCTCGCCCAGGTCCTCGGCGATGATGGGCAGGCTGCCCAGCCCGGCCCGCAGGGCGTCGAACAGCTCCATACCGGGGCCGTTCTCCCACTTGCCGGTCTTGGCCGTGGCGCTGCCCGCCGGGATGGCCCAATAGGTATCGAAGCCGCGGAAGTGGTCGATGCGCAGCAGGTCGTAGATGCCCAGCGCGTGGCGCACCCGGCGCACCCACCAGGCAAAGCCGGTCTGGCGGTGGTAGGGCCAGTTGTACAGCGGATTGCCCCAGAGCTGGCCGTCGGCGGAGAAGTAATCCGGCGGGCAGCCCGCCACCCGCGCAAAGCGGCCCTCGGCGTCCAGCTCGAACAGCGCGCCGCCGGACCAGGCGTCCACCGAGTCGGCGGAGACATAGATGGGGATATCGCCCAGGATCTGCACGCCTTTGGCGTTGGCGTAGTCCTTGAGCTTGTGCCACTGGAGGGAGAACTCATATTGCAGGAACTTCCAGAAGCCCAGCTCCTCCTCGTGGGCGGCGGCGAACAGCGCCAGCGCCTGGGGGTCGCGGCGGCGGTAGGCCCGGGGCCACTCGGTCCAGCTCTTCATGCTGTGCTCCACCTTGAGGGCCATGTACAGCGCGTAGTCCTCCAGCCAGGAGCGGTTGGCCAGCGTAAAGGCATAATAATCGTCAGGATAATAGTGCTCGCAGCCGTGCAGGCCCGCGCACTGCTCCCGCCATGCGGCATAGGCCGCGCGCAGCACCTTGTACCGGCTGGTGTACAGGGTGCCGTAGTCCACGGTCAGCGGGTCTTTGCCCCACGCTTCCGCTTCGAGCTGGGCGGCGGTGAGCAGACCGTCAGCCTTCAGCGCGTCCAGGTCGATGAAATAGGGGTTGCCTGCAAAGGCCGAGCAGCTCTGATAGGGGCTGTCGCCGAAGCCCGTGGGGCTGAGCGGCAGCAGCTGCCAGATCTTCTGGCCTGCGGCGGCCAGAAAATCCACGAATTTGTATGCCTCCCTGCCAAAGCAGCCGATCCCGTAGGGACCGGGCAGGCTGGAGACGGGCATCAGGATTCCACTTTCACGCATGATGAACCTTCCCTCACTTTTCTTGTTCCGGGGCCGGATGAGCCGGTTTTTCCTATCATAACATAAGTTTCAGCTATTTTCCACAGGCAAAAATCGTGGTATACTCTAGTGCAGCACCAAAAATGGAGGGGAACGCGCATGGAACATACCACAAAGCTCTACGAAGCCGATGTTTTCCGGTCGGAGGCCGTCAGCCGCATCGCGGCGATCCAGCCGCAGGCCGGGCAGGGCCGCGCCGGGCGCATCGCGCTGGAGGAGAGCATTTTTTACCCCGAGGGCGGCGGCCAGCCCGCCGATCTGGGGACCCTGACCCTGGCGGACGGCACGGTGCTGAACGTGCTGGACGTCCACGAGGAGGGCGGTGTGCTCTGGCACACGGTGGATGCGCTGCCCGCGGGTGCCGCCGTGGGGGAGGCCGTGACCGGCCGCATCGACTGGGCACGGCGGTTCGACCATATGCAGCAGCACACAGGGGAGCACATCCTCTCCGGCATCCTGCACCAGATGTTCGGGGCGGAGAATGTGGGCTTCCACATCGGGGCGGGCGCGGTGCGCATGGATACCAGCGTGCCCATCTCCGCCGAGGGCCTGCGGGAGGCGGAGCTGGCCGCCAACCGCATCGTCTGGCAGGATGTGCCGGTGGAGGCGTTCTATCCCACGCCGGAGGAGCTGGCCGCGCTGACCTATCGCAGCAAAAAGGCGCTGGAAGGCCCGGTGCGCATCGTGCGCATCGAGGGCGCGGATGTCTGCGCCTGCTGCGGCACCCACACCTCTTCCAGCGGACAGGTGGGGCAGATCAAGATCCTGACCGCCGAGAACTACAAGGGCGGCGTGCGGCTGGCCGTGGTCTGCGGCGAACGGGCGCTGCGGGAGGCGCAGGCCATGCGGGCGCGGCAGGCGGACATCGGCGCGCTGCTCAGCGCCAAGCCCAGCGAGACCGCCAACGCCGTCCACCGGGTCTATGACGAGTATACCGCCCTGCGGTTCGCCCATTTCGGGCTGTGCGGCCAGCTGTTCGATGCGCTGGCCGCGGCGGTGCGCCCCGGCGAGGACGCGGTGCGCGTCGTCCCCGGGCTGGACCCGGACGGACTGCACCGGCTGGCCGTGCGGCTCAGCGAGGCCACCGACGGCCTGTGCGCCGCCCTGACCCCCACCGACAAGGGCACCGGCTACTGTCTGGCGCAGGCGGGCGGCGACGTCCGGCCGCTGACCAAAGCGCTGAACGCCGCCCTGAACGGGCGCGGAGGCGGCAAGCCCGGCATCTGTCAGGGAAGCTGCGCCGCCGCCCCCGAGGCCGTGGCCGCGTTCCTGTACGCGCAGCGCGGCCGCTGATCTTCGACAAAACACACAAGGAGTTTCTATTATCATGAGAATGCGATTCAAACCCTACGCCCGGGCCGAGCTGATGGCCTGCGATTTCCACGTCCACGAGCCGCTGGCGCTGAGCGGACAGTGGCACGCCCAGTATGCCCGCCCGGAGCAGCCCTTCGTTCTGGAGCTGGGCTGCGGCAAGGGCGGGTTCCTGTCCCGTCTGGCATGCGCCCACCCGGAGAACAACTATCTGGGCATCGACATCACCGACAAGGTGCTCATCCTGGCCAAGCGCAAGATCGAGGCCGCCTATGCCGAGGCGGGCCGGCCCGCGGACAACGTGAAGATCATGAGCGCCGACATCGAGCGCATCCACAACGTGCTGGCCCCCGCCGACACGGTGAGCCGTATCTACATCAACTTCTGCAACCCGTGGAGCAAGAACGCTTCCTCCAACAAGCACCGGCTCACCTATCCCCGCCAGCTCATCCAGTACCGGGCGTTCCTGGCGGACGGCGGAGAGATCTATTTCAAAACGGACGACGACGACCTGTTCCGGGACAGTCTGGAATATTTCCCCGCGTCGGGCTATGAGATCGTCTGGCAGACCCGGGACCTGCACGACCAGGAGCCGGAGTGGAACATCCGCACCGAGCACGAGGGGATGTTCACCGAAATGGGCATCCCCATCAAGGCGCTGATCGCCCGCAAGAAGCCCGGCGCGGACAGCGTGACCTGGGTGGAGCCGAAGGTGCTCAAGCGCATGGCTGCCGAGGCCGCGGCACAGCAGGAGGCGCAGGACCATGAATGACCCCTGCGAGCTTTGCCGCCACAACGTGCAGGATGAAGAAGGCGTCTGGTACTGCGCCCAGAGCGCCGCGCTGGACGAGGACGAGATGGAACGCTATCTCACCCGCCGCGCGTCCGCCTGCGCCTTTTTCGAGCCGGGCGATGAATACACGCTGGTGCGGCGGCAGAACTGACCCCCGCGCCCTTTGGCCCATCCGTTCAGGAGGTGTTTTATGAGCTTTTTGTATACGACCACAGTCGGCGGCTTTGCGCTGGCCGACCTGCTGGTCTGGTTTCTGGTCTATTCCTTTCTGGGCTGGTGCCTGGAGGTCATCTTTGCTGCCGTGACCACCGGCGAGCTGGTCAACCGGGGCTTCTTCAACGGCCCGGTCTGCCCCATCTATGGCTTTGGGATGGTGCTGTGCCTGCTGGTGCTCACGCCAGTGCAGGAAAACCTGCTGCTGCTCTATCTGGGCGGCGTGCTGCTGCCCAGTGCGCTGGAACTGGTGGGCGGCTGGGCGCTCTATAAGGTCTACCATACGCGCTGGTGGGACTATACGGATTTCCCGTTCAATATCGGGGGATACATCTGTTTGCAGTTTTCGCTGCTGTGGGGCGTGGGCGCGGTCCTGATGATGCGGGTCGTGCATCCGGTCATCGCGGGGCTGCTGGCGCTGGTGCCCCGTACCCCCGCGCTCATCGCGATGGCGGTGCTGTATCTGACCTTCTTCGTGGACGTCGTGGCCACCGGCTTCGAGGCCGCGGGCCTGGCCAAGGATCTGGAAGCGCTGGAACGCGCCGCCGACGGCATCCACGAGATCAGCGACGCCATCACCGAGCTGGTGGGCGGCACGGCTCTGGAAGCCGACCAGAAAATAGACGAGCAGCGGCTCCAGCTCAAGCTGGCGTCGGCGGAGGTCCGGGAAGCGGCCTCCCGCCTGTC
>JBJERT010000223.1:0-4675 GCA_051882435.1 Faecalibacterium sp. | reverse complement strand
TGCCCGCCCAACTTCCGGCTTCCATAAAACCCTCTGCAAAACGCGCATGCGTTTTGCGACTGAAAAGCTTTTTAGGTTCCTTTTTCTCGAAAAAGGAACAAAACCCCCGTAAAGGAACAAAACCCCGTCCTCAGTACTCCAGCTCTTCCTCTTTGGGCATCGCGTCGGCGTCCAGCAGAGCGCGCTTGACCTCCAGCAGGTTCTGGGGGCTGAGGGAGAAGCTGCGCAGGCCCAGCTGCAAGTACTGCACCGCGTTGACCGGGTTGCCCACCGCGAGGCCGCAGATGGTCACAGGGATGCCACTCTGATCCGCGGCCTCCACCGCCATGGAGATGAGCTTTTTCATGGCCGGGCTGGCGGGGCGATAATAGCGCTCGGCGCTGGTCAGTTCGCGGTCGGCAGCATGCGTGTACTGCGTCAGATCGTTGGTGCCGATGACGAAAAAGCTGCACCCGTGTCGGATGAAATCCTCCGCCGTCAGGCAGGCCGACGGGATGCTGAGCATCACGCCGAAGGGCACATCCGGGTTGAACGCCACGCCCCGCTCCCGCAGATTGCACCGGCAACGCTCCACGACCTTCATGGCGGCGTCCCAGTCCTCCACGTCGGTCACCATGGGAAAGACCACCCGCAGCGGCCCGCGTGCGCCCGCGCGCAGCAGCGCGCAGATCTGGGCCTCGAGCTGCCGGGGCTGGCGCAGGCTGTTGCGGATGCCCCGCAGCCCCAGGTGCGAGGACTGCGGCCCCCGGTAAACGTCGGCAAGGGTGCGGTCCGAACCAAAATCGAAGGTCCGCACCGTGATGGCGCAGCCCTGCGCGGCCGAAAGACAGGACGTGTAGAAAAAATACTGCTCCTGCTCGTCGGGGGAGCGGTTGGGCAGCATCAGGTAGCCGCTGCGCAGCAGCCCCACGCCGTAGGCCCCGGCCTGCAGCGCGCTGTCGATGTCCTCCGGGCCAAAGCAGTTGGCCAGCAGCTCAAAGGGCGCGCCGTCCCGGGTGCGGCAGGGCAGCGCCCGCAGCATCGAAAGCTCCTCGTTCTCCCGCTGCATCTCGCAGATGCGGGTCACGGCCTGCTGGCGGGCCGCCGAGTCCGGGTCCAGGATGAACTCGCCCACGGTGGCGTCCACGATGCAAGTGCGGCCGTCGCAGTCGTCCAGAAAATCCCGCCCGACCTGCACGATGCCCGGGATGTTCATGGCCCGGGCGATGATGGCGGCATGGCTCTGGCTGCTGCCCTCGGAGGTCACGATGCCCAGGATCATGCCAGAGGGCACGCTGAACAGGTCGCTGGGCATGAGCAGGTCTGCCGCCAGCACCACGGGGTGGTCCAGCGCCATCCACTCCCGGGGGCGGTTGGAGAGGATGTTCACCACCCGCAGCGTCGCGTCCAGAATGTCCACGCTGCGAAGCTGTAAGTACGGATTGTCCTTCATCCCGGCCAGCTGGTCCGCGTAGCGCTGGCCGACCCGGTCGATGGCCGCCGCCGCACCGGAGCCTGCGGCGATGTAGGACCGCACCTCGTCCAGAAAGCTCTCGTCCTCCAGCATCATGCTCTGGAACAGGAAGATGGCCTGTTCGCTGGAGCCGGAGCGCTCGCTCATGGTGCGCAGCTCCTCCTGCGCGGTGCGGATGGCGTCGGTCAGGAGCTGCTGCTCCCGCTCGGGGTCGAGCGGGCTGCCGCTGGAAAGCTCGGTGTGGTGTTCCAGACGGCTGACCTGCCCCATCACCAACCCGGGCGAGGCCGAGATACCCTTGTAGACCTTCATTGCGTCGTCACCTCCGGGAGCGCCGGGTCCGTCAACGCGCGGAACACCAGCGCCTGTAAAAAGGTATTGGGCAGAAGCGCGGCCCGGGCGGCCAGCGCCGTCGTGCCGCTGCCCTCGAACAGCGGGGCAAAGCCCTCGATGCGGCCGCGGTCGCAGGCGGCGAGGAAGGCTTCGCCCAGCGAAGCGGTGGTGTAATAGCGGGTGGGGTCGACTCCGGCCTCCTGCGCGGCGGCCTCCAGCGGGGCCAGCGCGCGGTCCTGCATGTCGGCCAGCGCCAGCGCCGCGCCGCTGGTCAGCAGGGCGGCGGGCCAGCTGGCCCGCACCGTCTCCTGCGCTGCCGCGAACCGGGCGGCAAAGGCGTCGGCGTCCGCGGCGCTCTGGCCCTCGTTGTCCACGGCGTAGGCGCAGCCGCGGATGCGGCCAAAGGCGCGCAGCGTGTCAAAGTAGCCCAGCTCCATGTTGCGCCGGGCCGTGTCGGGGTCGAAATGCAGGATGTCGCCCAGCTCCCACGCGCTGCGGATGAGGACCGTGGGCAGGCCGGTGCGGTTGGGCCGCGTGATGCCGATGCCCTCCAGATCCACACAGACCAGCTCCTGCGCGCCCATGCGCTGGGCCAGGCCGGTGGGCATGTTGTCGGAATAGCCGCCGTCCAGATACTTCACGCCGTCGATGTCCCGGGCGCGCAGCGCCGGGAAGCAGGCCGCCGAGGCCAGCAGATAATCCTTTACCTTTCCCTCCGGGATCTCCTCCAGAGGCAGCTCCCGCGCCCGGAGGCCCCGGCGCTCTACCGTGACCAGCCCGAACCGGATGGGCGCGGCCCGCAGCGCCTCCTCGTCCAGAACGCGGTCCACGATCTCTTCCAGCGGCGTGACGTCCATGCCGCCCTCCCGCACCACGTCCCGCAAAAATGTGTGCAGCCCCGCGGGGTCGGCGTTCTCCTCCGGCAGCTCCATCACGTCGCGGCTGCGGATGGTCAGCCACATGTCCCGGGCCGTCTCGTACTGATCCAGCGCGAACATCGCGCCGTTCAGGCAGCCCACACTGGTGCCGGTGATGATCTGGGGCTGCCAGCCCAGCTCGGCCAGCGCCCGCCAGACCCCCACCTGATAGCTGCCGCGCGCGCCGCCGCCGGCCAGTACCAGCGCCCGGCAGGGCGTCGTTGTCTGTGTCATAGGGTTCCCCTCCCTTCGATACCCTCAGTATACCATATTCTGGCCGGGATTTCTGCATCTTTTTGGAAAAGTTGCTGTTTCCTCCGGGCAAAAAATCCGGTATAATGGGTGAGAACAACCAACAGGAGGCAAATAAGATGCAGTGCAGACAATGGATCTTCGATATGGACGGCACGCTGGTGGACAGCATGGAGACGGTATGGGGCCAGGCGCCGCTGGCGCTGCTGGCACGGTTCGGCCGCACGCCCCGCCCCGGGCTGCGGGAAACGCTGCTGCCCATGGACCTGCCCGACTGCGCGCGCTACCTTGTGCGGGAGTACCAGCTCCCGCTGGACAGCGCGAGCTTCGAGCAGGTGATGAAGGAGGTCACGCTGGAGCTTTATCAGCAGGCCCCCCTCAAGCCCGGCGCGCGGGAGCTGCTGGAACGGCTCCGGGCCGAGGGCGCGCGGATGTGCGTGTGCTCCAACACCTGGGAGACGCACTGCCGCGCCGCCCTCACCCGGCTGGGCGTGGCGGACTGCTTCGAGTTCATCCTCACCGCGCAGGGCGAAAAAAACAAGGACAAGCCCGCCGTCTTTCTGGAGGCGATGCACCGTCTGGGTGGCAGCGACCCCGCCGCCTGCGTGGTCTGCGAGGATGCGCTCTATGCCGCGCGCACAGCCCATGACGCGGGCTTCGTGGTGCTGGGCATGGAGGACGCGGATTCCCGCGCCGACGCGCCCGCTCTGCGCGCCCTGAGCCATCAATTCGTATCGGACTGGCGCTGTCTGGACTGGAGCCGCCTGTAACGGCCAGAAAAAAAGAGGCCCCCAAACCGGGCCTCACGGGATCTGCGCTGTAAACAAGGCATCTGGTCCGGGGGTCACACCCTTACGAGAAAGCCGCCGAGGCAAACATGCCCGGCGGCTTTTCTGTGCGGAGCTTTATCCTTTCCCCTCGGCCCAGGCGCGGAACGCGGCGCGCACTGCGGCCTCGCGGCCGCGGGGGATGGGGATGCGCGCGCCGCTGGCCATGCGCAGCTCGCCAGGCGCAAGGAGCTGTGCGGCCGCGAGGTTGACCACATAGGAACGGTGCGGCTGCACGAAACGGGAGTCCGCCAGAAGGGGCTGGGCCACCTCGGAAAAGGGCACCCGCAGGGAAAGAGAGACCACTTCCTCGCCGGTGGTCAGATGAAAATGCACCACATGGTGGGTACATTCCAGATACTCAAGCTCGGCATAGGGCAGCACCCGCAGGCCCTCGGCCGCGGAAACGGTCAGCGCCGGGCCGTATTCCGGTTCCACGGCCCGGTCGAGCAGGGCGAACAGATCCTCTGGCCGGACGGGAAGCAGCAGATACTGCATCGCGTCCACCCGATAGGCGCTGTATGCGTGGGCAGGCGTCCGCGCGATGAATGCCAGCGGTGCGCGCCGTCCGCGTCCACGCAGAGCCGCCGCAGCAGCCAGACCTTCGGGCGCGGGTGCCGCTGTCAGTTCCAGCAGATACAGCTCATAGCGTACGCCCGCGGCGTCCCGCGCCAGCAGCTCGGCAGGATCCGCCAGCTGCTCCACGATACAGGCGTCTGCCCGGCGGGAAAAGTAATCCATGCACCACCGTTCCAGCCCGGTGCGCACGGCGGCGTCCGGCCCGCAGACCGCAATATGAAAAACCATACCGGTACCCCTTTCATCATGCTCCGACCCCACATTGCATTTTCCGCAGGGCGGGAGGTTTTGCGGCTGACCACGCCTCTGTTCTG
>JBJERT010000222.1:0-4695 GCA_051882435.1 Faecalibacterium sp. | reverse complement strand
TTCCTTTTTCTCGAAAAAGGAACAAAACCCCCGTATCCCCGGATAATTTTTCGCCCCGCTGTTGACAACTCCCGACTTTTTGCTTACAATAAGGCGTAGTGCAAAAGGAGCTGTGAGAAGAAGAGTACGCTTTTGGACAGCGCTTCAAAGAGAGCCCAGGCTGGTGGAAACGGGCAGGCGGCGGAAAGCGGAAGATGGTCTTTGAGCTGCGCGGGTGAAGGGAAAGCGACATCCCCAAGCCCGCGACGGGTGCGCCCGTTATCGCGTCCGGCCTGCGGCTGCGCCGCAGGGCATGAGGCCGCCGCCCGCAAGGGCGCGGCGCTGCAAGGTGGTACCGCGGAAGTTCCAGCTCCCGCCCTTGTCAGGCAGTCAGCCTGCGGGGCGGGGGCTTTTTCTGCGCCGGGCCTCTCCGGTTCCTTTGCCCCCCTTCGCTCTCCCCCGCTGCATAGAAAGGAAGAAAACGAACCATGAGCGAACACAAGACCTTTTATATCACCACCCCCATTTATTACCCCAGCGACAAGCTGCACATCGGCCACAGCTACACCACGGTGGCCTGCGACGCGCTGGCCCGCTTCAAGCGGATGCAGGGCTATGACGTCATGTTCCTGACCGGCACCGACGAGCACGGCCAGAAGATCCAGGACAAGGCCGCGGAGCACGGCGTGACCCCGAAGCAGTATGTGGATGAGATCGTGGCCACGGTCAAGGAGCTGTGGAAGCTGATGGACGTCAGCTATGACCGTTTCATCCGCACCACCGATGAATACCACATGGAATCCTGCCAGAAGATCTTCACCAAGCTGTACGAGCAGGGCGATATCTACAAGAGCGAATATATCGGCCACTACTGCAAGCCCTGCGAGAGCTTCTGGACCGACAGCCAGCTGGTGGACGGCAAGTGCCCTGAGTGCGGCCGCGAGGTCTACGATGCCCACGAGGAAGCCTATTTCTTCCGCACCGGCAAGTACGCGGACCGTCTGCTCAAGCTCTACGAGGAAAACCCCCAGTTCATCCAGCCCGAGAGCCGCAAGAACGAGATGATCGCCTTCATCAAGCAGGGCCTGCAGGATACCTGTGTGTCCCGCACCTCGGTCAAGTGGGGCATCCCGGTCCCCTTCGACCCCAAGCACACCATGTACGTCTGGGTGGACGCGCTGAGCAACTATATCTCCGCGCTGGGCTACGGCAACGAGACTTACCACGACTATGACAAGTTCTGGCCTGCCGACCTGCACATGGTAGGCAAGGAGATCCTGCGCTTCCACACCATCCTGTGGCCCGCCATGCTCATGGCGCTGGACCTGCCGCTGCCCAAGCGGGTGTTCGGCCACGGCTGGCTGCTGATGAACGGCGGCAAGATGTCCAAATCCGTGGGCAACGTGGTGGACCCGGTCATTCTGTGCGACCGCTACGGTGTGGACGCCATCCGCTACTTCCTGCTGCGCGAGATCCCCTTCGGCAACGACGGCATGTTCACCAACGAAGCGCTCATCAGCCGCATCAACAGCGACCTGGCCAACGATCTGGGCAATCTGCTCAGCCGCACCGTCGCCATGTGTGAGAAATACTTTGGCGGCACGGTCCGCAAGACCGCCGGTTCGGAGGCCATCGACGCCGAGCTGGAGGGCATGATCGACGCTCTGACCGCCAAGGTCATCGCGGATATGGACAACCTGACCATTCCGCAGGCTCTGATGGAGATCTTCGCGGTCATCCAGCGCGCCAACAAGTATATCGACGAGACCGCGCCCTGGGCGCTGGCCAAGGATGAGGCACAGAAGGGCCGCCTGGAAAGCGTGCTCTATCATCTGTGCGAGGCGCTGCGCGTGTGCGGCATCCTGCTCAATGCGTATCTGCCCAACACCGCGCCCAAGATGATGGACCAGCTCGGCCTGACCACCGAGGCGCTGGACCTGAGCAAGACCGTCTACGGCGTGCAGGAGACCTATACCGTCCACAAGGGCGAGGCCCTGTTCCCCCGCATCGACGTCGCCAAAGAGATCGCCTACCTGAAGGCTGAGGACGAGAAGCGCCGCGCCGCCGCCGAAGCTGCCAGCAAAGCAAAAGAGGCTGCTGAGGCCCCCAAGGCTGAGGCTCCCGCCCAGCCGGTGGAGCACGAGCCGGAGATCACCTTTGACGATTTCTGCAAGGTGGAGCTGCGTGTGGCCGAGGTCCGCGCCTGCGAGACCATGAAGGAGAGCAAAAAGCTGCTGCACCTGACCGTTTTCGACGGCGAGCGGGAGCGTTGCATCCTCTCCGGCATCGCCAAGTGGTTCAAGCCGGAGGACCTTATCGGCAAAAAGCTGGCCATCGTGGCCAATCTGGCCCCCCGCCCCATGATGAAGGGCAAGTATGTCAGCGAGGGCATGGTCGTGGCGGCCGACACCGCCGACGGCGGCTGTTCCATCGCTTTCTACGGCGACGAGACCCCGGTCGGCAGCCGCATCCACTGAGACAGACCCGAATCTCTTTTGAGGTGAATCATGCAAAACCAATCTGCACCCAGCCGCACGGCACGGCTGGACAAAGTGTTCGGCACCCCGGTCTTTGCCGTGCTCCTGGCCATCCTCTGCAATGCGCTGTGGGGGTCGGCTTTCCCGTTCATCAAGCTGGGCTACCGTCTGTTTGAGATCCAGTCCAACGACACCGCGTCCATCCTCTGTTTCGCTGGTGTGCGCTTCATCCTGGGCAGCTTTCTGGTCCTGCTGGGCAGTTTTTTGTTGCAGGGAAAAGTCCCCGCCTTCCCCAAGGGAAAAGTCCTGGGCGAATGCTGCGCGCTGGGCCTGTGGCAGACCACGGCGCAATATGCCTTCTATTACTCCGCTGTGGCGCTGCTCACCGGCGCGTTCGGCGGCATCCTCAACAGCACCCAGAGCTTTCTGGGGGTCATCTTCGCCCACTTCATCTACGGCGCGGCGGACCGCATGACCTCCGCCAAGGCACTGGGCTGCGTGGTGGGCTTTGCCGGTGTGCTGGTGGCCACCATCGGCAACCACGGCAGCGGCAGCGCCTGGGGCATCTTCTGCATGCTGGTGGCGACGGTCATTTTTACGCTGTCCGGCCCGTGGAATAAATCTGTGACCAAAAAGGCTGACAGCTTCGCCGTCTGCTTCCTCAATTTGTTTGTGGGCGGCACGGCGCTGCTGCTCATCGGTCTGGCGCTGGGTGGCCGCCTGCACCTGACCAGCCCGGTGGGCCTGCTGGCACTGCTGTATCTGGCCTTCATCAGCGGGGCAGGCTATCTGCTGTGGGCGCTGCTCATGAAGAACAACCCGGTCAGCCGCATCGCGGTGTTTGGTCTGGTCAATCCCGTGGTCAATGTGCTGCTCAGCGCTCTGCTCAACGGGGAACCGCTGTTCGAGTGGCAGTACCTCGTCGCTCTGGCGCTGGTCTGCGCGGGCATCTGGCTGGTGAATAAGGCCCCCGCCCGAAAGGATGCCGCATGACCGGCCCCATCTTTGACACCCATGCTCATTACTGCTCCCGGGCCTTCGACGCCGACCGGGAGGACGTGCTCCGCGCTCTGCCCGCGCAGGGCGTGGTGGGCGTGTGTGAGCAGGCCACCCATTCCGGCGACGCGCCGCGCTGTGTGGAGCTGGCCCACCGCTATCCATGGGTGTGGGCCGCTGTCGGCATCCACCCGGAGAGCCTGCTCCCCGCCGCAGACTGCGGCGCAGAGGGTCCCGCCCCCACCGTATCGGTCTATGGCGGCGACTGGGCGGCGGAGATGCGGGCGCTGCTCCCCTTTTACGACGACCCCAAAGTCGTGGCCGTGGGCGAGTGCGGTCTGGATTATCACTGGCCCGTGCCCAAGGACGCGCAGCTCGCGCTGTTTGAGGCCGAGCTGCGGCTGGCGCTGGAGCTGGACAAGCCTATCATCGTCCACGACCGGCAGGCTCATGCCGATGTCTACGCCCTGCTCAAAAAATACCGCCCTAAGGGCATCCTGCACTGCTTTTCCGGCAGCGCGGAAGATGCGCTCTGGCTGGCGCAGCAGGGAATGATGATCGGTTTCGGCGGAGCCTGTACCTTCCGCGGGGCCAAGCGCGCGGTCAAGGCGCTGGAGGCCCTGCCGCTGGAGGCCATCGTGCTGGAAACAGACTGCCCTTATATGGCCCCTGAACCGCTGCGGGGCCGCCGGTGCGACAGCTCCATGATCGCCCATGTGGGCGCGTTCCTCGCCCAGCACAAGGGCCTTGCGCCGGAGGAGGTCTTTTGCCGGACCGCCGCCAATGCGCGCCGCGTGTTCCAACTTCCCGAAAGCAGCGAGGCGTGAGCCGCCTGCCGGTGTTCCGCCCGCTTCTTGTCATAAACGGATCATCCATCTTATCATAATGATTTACAAGGAGAATCTATCATGAAAGCTCGTATCCCGCAGCACCGTGAATTTATCATCAATTTCCCCGACAGCGTCGATCAGGCCAAGGCCAACGAGGGCTGGGCCAAGCTCCAGCAGATCGTCGAGGACTACAAGAAGGCCCACAACGGTGCCTCGGTCTACGCCCCCACCTTCATCGAGGACTGTGAGCCTGCGGTGAAGAAGCTCCAGGAGGAGTATGGCTTCGAGTACACCGTGGAATATGTAAAGTAAGTCGTTCCGGCTCCGCCCCCGTTCCGCTCTGCTGCGGGACGGGGATTTTTGTTCCTTTTTTGAAAAAAAGGAAGGACGGGTTGCACTGGCTGATGTTTATT
>JBJERT010000221.1:0-4700 GCA_051882435.1 Faecalibacterium sp. | reverse complement strand
CCACAGAACGGCGATGGCCACCGAGCCACCCAGGATGGAGGGGATGTAGTAGACGGTACGGAACAGGTTCACACACGCGATCTTGAAGTTCAGGATGTACGCGATGAACAGAGCGAAGACCAGCTTCAGGGGAACCGTAATAAAGGAATACTGGAAGGTGGTGATCAGCGCCTTGGTGATCTTCGTGGTGGTAAAGGCGGTGACGTAGTTCATGATACCGTACTCGCTGATACCGGTAAAGAAGTTCATATCGGTGAACGAGTAGTACAGAGACTGGCCGAACGGGATCGCCTTAAAGACGATAAAACCAATGATCCAGGGGATCAGATAGAACAAGCCCTGCCATTTATCACAGAACTTCTGGAACGGAGTACGCCCTAACGCGGGCGCGTTGCTTTCTTTCATCCGGGGATCCTCCTTTTGCAGGAATTTTTCTCAAAAATCAGCGTTGTCCACGAAAGTGATACACTTTGTTCAAAGAGTTTTCATACTTCTTTGTAAAGGAAAGGGCACCTGTCGTTACGGGCACGACAGGTGCCCTTGTTATGTATCACGCTTTTGGAACCGACGACCGCGGCTCAGATGCCGGTGAGGTCATCGGCCTGCCTGGGAATACCGGGAAAAATCAGACGGTGTAGCCAACGGCCTCCATGCCATCCAGCAGGGTATCGACCAGATCAGCACCCGTGCAGTTGTCGTAGTCCAGAGAGTCGAACACTTCCTGATAGGTACCGGTGCCGGCAGCCTTCAGATCGGTGGCCTCGAACAGGGGATCCAGCTGGAACGCGGTGTTGGCCATGACCTTGCCGTTTGCCTCGGCGACCAGACCGTCGACCGCACCGGCAGCCTGAGCGGCAGCCAGACCAGCCTTGGAAGCGGGTACGCCGCAGGCAGAACCCATGATGGAAGCGCCCTTCTCCTCGTTCAGCAGGAAGTTGATCAGCATAGCGCCCTCGGCGGGGTTCTTGCAGGTCTTGGTGATGGCCAGACCCATGGAGACCTTGGTGAAGCCGCCCTTGTAGTCGCCGAAGGTGATCTCGTCGCCGACGACGAACTTGTCCTTGGTCTCGGCAGGCAGAGCCTCCTTGTACTTGACAGCGCCGGAATCCCACTCGAACACGCCTGCCAGCTGGCCGCTGATCCACTCGTTGGACTGGTTGGCTGCGTTGTCGCCGTTGGAGCCGTAGTAGGTGGGCAGGCTCATGATGACGTGCTCGTCCACCAGCTTCTTGATGAAATCAATGCCCTCGGCGATCTCATCGGCGGTGTAGTTCAGGGTGGAGGTAGCGGGATCTGCCCAGTCCTTGCCGTACTTGGACTCGAGGTAGAAGACCATCAGGATCATACGGTCGTATGCGCCCAGGTGCAGGGGATAGTAGTTGTCGCCCAGCTTCTCCTTGAAGGTCTTGCCGGCAGCCAGCAGCTCGGCCTCGGTCTTGGGGTAGTCGATGCCGGCCTTCTCGAAGGTGGCCATGTTCCAGTAGAAGATACGGCCGGTCATGGAAACGGGCACAGCCTGCTGTGCGTTCGCCACGAAGCAGGCGTTCAGCTGCTGGGCATCCCACTGGTTCAGATCGAGGTAGTCGGAAACGCTGTTCAGATCCAGGAAGGTCTGGCCCTTGCCGGAGTAGTTGAACAGCCAGTTCCAGTTGACCTGGCAGACGTCCTCAGCGACGCCGCCCGCAAACTTGGTGGACATGGTGTCCTCCCAGCCGGACCATGCGGCGAAGGTGGGGTTGACGGTGACGGTGCTGTGCTCAGCCATGAACTCCTTGATGGCTGCCTGATAAGCCTCGTGACGGGTGTCGCCGCCCCACCAGCTGATGCTCAGGGTGACGGGGTCAGCGGACGGGCCTGCGATCGAGGCGGGTGCGCTGTTAGCCGCCGTGGTGCTGGAAGCCGAGCCGCCGCCGCACGCAGCCAGCAGACCTGCTGCGCCCACAGCACCGGTGACTTTCAGGAAGTCACGACGAGAAATTGCCTTGCTCATTTTGTTCTCCTCCTAAAATCATAGAAAACAGTCGTCTGAACGGACCCACTACATGGAATCCGTTGTATACAATTATGATATCAGAAGAAGGAACAAAAAGAAAGACGCAAATTGTGGTTTCAAACTGAAAAACGCACAAATATTGCTGTGCTTTTCATGCAGGAAATGACGCCATTGCTGAAATGAATAAACTTCAAGCGAAAAACTGTGCAACTTGTATACTTTAACACTTTGCATAGAAAATCTGTGGGTAAAATGCGAAGAATGCGAGAGGTTTAACAAAACAGCCGGATTTTTGCGCAAAGCGTCGCAGGATGCGCAAAGAAAAAAGCGTTCTTTGGAGAAAGAACGCTCCATGGAGGATTGATATATCAGTAGTGCAAAAAAAGAGCGCCGCGGCTCCACGGCGCAAAAGTGGGATGCGGGGCCTCAGTCCTCCGCGGCGGGGGCGGACTGGCCGCGGCTGCGGTAAAATGCCGCCCGTTCGCGGAAGTAGCACTGCGGGCACATGCTGACGTACTGTACATCGTTTTCCATGTCGATGGCCACCTGTTCGCCCTCAAATACGAAGCGGCCGTTGACCTTGCGGCAGTTGCAGATGGCCTTGCGCCCGCAGGTGCAGATGGTCTTCATCTCCTCGATGGTGTGGGCCAGTTCCAGCAGGCGGGTGGAGCCGGGGAAGCCTTTGAGCGAAAAATCCGACCGCAGACCATAGCAGATGACCGGGATGTTCAGCTCCACCGTCACAAGGAATAGCTGCTCGGCCTGTTCCGGCGTAAAAAACTGGCTCTCGTCGCAGAGCACGCAGGCCAGCGGCGCGGTCTGCGCAGCCTCCTGCACGGCGGCGAACACGTCTGTTTCGGGGCGGATGAGCCGGTCAGCCCGGCGCCGTACGCCCAGACGGCTGACCAGCTCACAGCCGCCCTTGGTGTCGATCTGGGGCTTGAGGATGAGCACCCGCATCCCCTGTTCCTCGTAGTTGTGCGCGACCTGCATCAATGCGGTGCTTTTGCCGCTGTTCATTGCGCCATAACGGAAATACAGCTTTGCCATGCCGTTTTTTGCTCCTTAGAAATCAAATTTATTCCTGATTGCGCAGCCGGTAGCCCAGGCTCATCAGGCTGTCGCCCAGGTGGACGTTCTCCACCACCACACCGGGATAGGCGACCGAAAGGTCATAGTGGGAAAAATTCCAGAAACCTTTGATGCCCAGTTCCACCAGTCGGCCGCTGACCTGCTGTGCGCCCTCGCGGGGAACGCACAGTACGGCTACTTCCGGGCGGCTGCTCTGGCAGAAGGTCTCAAGCTCGTCAATGTGACGGATCTGGATGCCGTTGATGGTTTTGCCCACCTCGCTGTCGGCCACATCAAAAGCGGAGATCAGGCGGTAGCCGTTGGTATCGGTGGTGATGAAGCGGCTCACCGCTTTGCCCAGTCGGCCGCAGCCGATGAGGATGGTGGGCAGGCGCTCGCCGCTGCCGAACAGCAGAGCCTCCAGAATGGAGAGCAGGTTCTCTACAGAGTAGCCGATGCCCTGACGGCCGTTGACGTCGCCAAGGCAGTTGAAATCCTGTCGGACCTGGGAGGCGGTGGTGCCCATTTGGGCGGCAAGCTCCCGCGAGGAGATGTTGGACACGCCATCGGCCCGGAGAGCACGCAGATAGCGGTAATATTTGGGCAGGCGCTTGATGACGGGCAAAGAGGCTTTTCCGGGGGTGTTCATAAGGGGGATTCTCCTTTCATCTGATGTGCGCCCCGCAAACTGGCAGGGAGCGGAACGCCAAAATGATATTTCTTTATCAATATATTTTAGTATAAAGTATACATCCCTTCCGCAGAAAGTCAAATCCTATCTTCAAAAAATTAAGAAAATTTATGAAACACCGGGTCCGCCTGTTTTTCTGCAAGCATAAGCGGCGCAGAGCAGGGCATCCTAGAACAAAACCATAGGAGGGGGAATGCATCCGATGCAGGATGAACGGGACGCCGCTGCCGACGCACAGCGGCTGGAAAAGGAACAGATCGAGGATCTTGGTTCGGTCTGGCGCACCCGGGGAGAACACGCGATCCACTGCCTGACCGTAGTGGGGCAGGTGGAAGGCCATGTGGAGGCCCCGCAGGGCCAAAAGACCACAAAATATGAACATGTCATCCCGCAGCTCGTGGCCGTGCAGGAGGACCCGCAGATCGAGGGCCTGCTGGTCCTGCTGAATACCGTGGGGGGCGATGTGGAGGCGGGGCTGGCGCTGGCGGAGCTGATCGCCAGCGTGTCCAAGCCCAGCGCGGCACTGGTGTTGGGGGGCGGGCATTCCATCGGGATCCCGCTGGCGGTCAGCGCTCAGCGCAGCTTTATCGTCCCGACTGCCACCATGACAGTGCATCCCGTGCGGCATTCCGGCATGATCCTGGGAGTGCCGCAGACCATGCGCTGGTTCGAGCAGATGCAGGAACGGATCACCGGTTTTGTAGCGGCGCACAGCGGTATCCGGGAAGAACGCTATACAGAACTGATGATGCGCACCGGCGAGCTTGTAATGGACGTGGGCACCGTCCTGGATGGCCGAAAAGCCGTGCGGGAAAAGCTCATCGACCAGCTGGGCGGACTTTCGGATGCGCTGGATTGGCTCTATCAGGAGATCGAGCGCCGCAGCACAAAATGAGAGGCTGGCATCGCGAATCGATGATAGAAGAAATGCTGCACGGTGCCGCT
>JBJERT010000220.1:0-4736 GCA_051882435.1 Faecalibacterium sp. | reverse complement strand
TCTGCATCCGAAGATGCAGGCTACAAGTTTGTGCCAAATGCTGAGTGGTAAACCGGGAATCGCAGATTTCTTCCGGTTTATACATAGCAGACTACAACATACGGAGAGCATTTTCCATCATCGAAGATCAGCCCCTGCATAGCGGGAGATGGATTCCAGACAGTCCTATAAATCAAGGTCAGGAAAACTCAGCAGCTCTATTAGTTCAGTGAATATTTTCTATAAAAACCGGCCCCGGTACGGAACTGCTCCGCACCGGGGCCAGTGATTCTTCATTTCCTTCTAGTTGCGCGGTCCGTTACAACGGACGTTTCACAGCGATGCACTCATAGGGGCGCAGAGCGCTGTCAGCAGCCGGGTAGTTGCACAGCAGCACTTCGCCCTCCGGACGGGGCAGCTCTACCATGTCGGCGGTCAGATTACACAGCACGGTCAACTCCTGCCGGCCGTCAAAGCGGCGGTAAGCCAGCACCCGGTCGTCCTGCCGGTACAGAAATTCGATCTGCCCGTCTGAGATCAGCGGTTCCTGCCTGCGCAGTGTCGCCAGCATCTTATACCAGCTTCGGATGGAATCCGGGTCGTTCATCTGGGCCGCAGCGTTGATGCTGCGGTAGTTGTCCGGCGGCGTGATCCAGGGTGTACCAGTGGTAAAGCCTGCGTTAGGGGAAAAGTCCCACTGCATGGGGGTGCGGCCGTTGTCGCGGCTGCGGGCGGCCAGAATATCCAGTGCCTCGGCAGGGGTCTTGCCCTGCTCCAGCAGGATCTGGTAATAGTTCAGACTTTCTACATCCCGGTACTGGTCGATGGAGCGATAATGGGCGTTGGTCATGCCCAGCTCCTCGCCCTGAAAAATATAAGGTGTACCCCGCATCAGGTGAATGGCGGCGGCCAGCATCTTGGCCGACTGTACCCAGTATTCGCCCTCGTCGCCGAACCGGCTGACTACCCGGGGCTGGTCGTGGTTGCACCAGAACAGCGCGTTCCAGCCGTGGTGGGCCTGCATTTCCTCCTGCCAGACAGCCAGCAGATCCTTGAGGGCCTGGCGGTCGGGCGGCATCAATGCCCACTTGTCGCCGTTTTTGTAGTCCACCTTCAGGTGATGGAAGCTGAAGCACATAGACAGCTCGTGTTCCTCCGGCGCGGTGTACCGCACACAGTTGTCCAGACTGGTGGAGGACATCTCACCCACCGTCATGTTCTCCTCCAGGCCGGTGTCCCGCACCAGTTCCTTCAGAAATTCATGGACGTGGCGGCCGTCTGTGTAAAAACGGCGGCCATCCCCTTCGTGGTCATCCTCGAACACGGCAGGCTTGGAGATCAGGTTCACCACGTCAAAGCGGAAGCCCTTCACGCCCTTGTTCTTCCAGAAGCGCAGGACCTTTTTCAGCTCCTCCCGCACGGCGGGATTTTCCCAATTCAGATCAGCCTGAGTCACATCGAACAGGTGCAGATACCACTTGCCAAGTTCAGGCAGGTACTCCCATGCGGGACCGCCGAACTTGGACACCCAGTTGGTCGGCAGAACGTCCGGCGTACCGTCTCGGAAGATGTAGTAATCCTGATAGGTTTTGTCGCCCGCCAGCGCCCGCTGGAACCATTCATGGGCGGTAGAGGTGTGGTTGAACACCATGTCCAGCATCAGGCCGATGCCCCGCTTGTCGGCCTGGGCAATAAGCTCCTCCAGGTCGGCCATGGTACCGAATCGGGGGTCTATGGCGGTGTAATCCGCCACATCGTAGCCGTTGTCCCGTTGGGGGCTGGGGAAAAAGGGGGTCAGCCAGAGGGTATCCACCCCCAGGTCCCGGAGATAATCCAGTTTGGCCGTCACGCCCCGCAGATCGCCCAGGCCGTCCCCGTCTGAGTCGTAAAAGCTTTTAGGATAAATCTGATAGATCACCTTATCGCTGAATTTTTTCATAGCAGTACCTCCCGCTGCGCCGCAGTTTTTGTTACTGGACATTCTTGCGCTTGCCGATGATCACAGTGAGCAGGAATGGTACCACCACAGCGATGACCATGCAGACGGCAAAGCTGAGCATATACCGGGGCTGGATGGACAGAATGCCGGGCAGGCCGCCCACGCCGATGGCATTGGCAGTGGTGGAGGTGGCCACGCAGACCACCGCGGCAGCAGCGGAGCCGACCATGCCGCAGAGGAACGGGAAGTTGTGCTTCAGGTTAACGCCGAACATGGCAGGCTCGGTGACGCCCAGGTAGCAGGAGATGCAAGAGGGAACGTTGACTTCCTGTGCGGCGGCGTTTTTGCGCTGGAGATAGACCATGCCCAGAACGGCAGAACCCTGTGCGATGTTGGACAGTGCGATAATGGGCCAGAGCATGGTGCCGCCGAAGTCGGCGATGAGCTGCAGGTCAATGGCGTTGGACATATGGTGCAGGCCGGTGATGACCAGCGGAGCATAGAAGAAGCCGAATACCGCGGCAAACAAAATGCGGGCAGGGCCGGTGATACCGGCGTAGACAAAGGCGGAGATTGCGGAACCGATCTTCCAGCCGATGGGACCCAGCACGCAGTGGGCAGCGATGACAGCCAGCACCAGACTGCAGAAGGGCACAACGATCATAGAGATGACGGCCGGGCAGATCTTGCGGAAGAACTTTTCCAGATACACCAGAGTGAAGGCGGCCAGAATGGCAGGGATCACCTGAGCCTGATAGCCGATCATCTGGACCTGGAAGGCGCCGAAGTTCCACACGGGGATATCCGCTGCGGCAGTACCAGCCACGGCGTAGGCGTTGAGCAGCTGGCCGGAAACCAGGGTCAGGCCCAGTACGATGCCAAGAATCTGGGTGGTGCCCATCTTCTTGGTCACGGACCAGCAGATACCCACCGGCAGCATATGGAACACAGCCTCGCCGATCAGCCACAGAAAGCTATCCATTCCGGCCCAGAACTGGCTGATGTCGCACAGGGTCCTGGTGCCGTTCTCAAACAGATAAAGGCTGTCGATGCAGTTGCGGAAGCCCAGGATCAGACCACCGGTGATGATGGCAGGAATCAGCGGGGCAAAGATCTCCGCCAGCGCCGTCATGATGCGCTGCAGGGCGTTCTGGTTCTGCTTGGCCGCCGCCTTAACCTGATCCTTGCTGACACCCTCGATCCCTGCAACGGCCACAAAGTCGTTGTAGAAGTCCGAGACGGTGTTGCCGATGATGACCTGGAACTGTCCGGCCTGCGTGAAGCTGCCCTT
Source organism: Faecalibacterium sp. (assembly GCA_051882435.1). GTDB lineage: Bacteria > Bacillota > Clostridia > Oscillospirales > Ruminococcaceae > Faecalibacterium. The sequence continues at coordinate 1,527 of JBJERT010000220.1, read as the reverse complement.
GACCACCTTCATAGCCTCAATTCCTGCCACATCTGCCTTGGCCGGGTCGTTCAGCACAAAGCGCATCCGGGTGACGCAGTGGCTGACCGCAGCAATGTTTTCTTTTCCGCCTACCAGCGTCAGAAGCTGGCGGCAATCCTGTTCGTATTTGCCCATAAAAATTCCTCCTGTTTGAATGATACCTTTTTTGTCTCACGTCAACTTGTTTGAACAAGTTCTACATTCTTTATACCATACTTGTTTGAACAAGTCAACAAATTCTTTTCAAAAAAGATGCGCTCAGGTCGAATTTTGGCATTTATTACAAGAGAGCATCTTGCGATTTGTGCGATTTTACCGTATAATGAAAAAAGATTACGGGAAGAGAGGGTGGCACGGTGCCGAAATCCAAATTTGAAGAAATTTACCGCAGCTTAAAGCGCAAGGTCGAACGAGGGGATTATCCCACCGGTGAGCTGATGCCCTCGGAGAACACACTGGTGGGTATCTATGGTTGCTCCCGCAACACAGTGCGTCGGGCTATCGCCGGACTGATCGAGGATGGCTATGTCCAGGCGGTTCATGGCAAAGGTGTGCAGGTCATCTACCAGAAAGCCAACCGTGCCGCCTTTACTGTGGGCAGTATTGAGAGCTTTCAGGAAACCTCCCAGCGCAACCGGCTGCACAGTGTTACCAAGGTGGTGGTGTTCGAGCGGGTAACGGCGGACGAAGCGTTTGCCGTTGAGAGCGGTTTTGACCCGGGCACAGAGCTATGGCACGTCGAACGTGTGCGTGTGCTGGATGGCAAGGCACTAATCCTGGACGTAAACTATCTGCGCCGGGACCAGATGCCTGGCCTGACGGCTGACATCGCTGCCGGGTCCCTTTACACCTATCTGGAAAAGGAGCTGGGGATGCAGATCGTTACCAGCAAGCGTATCATCACGGTGGAGCGGGCAGACGACCGGGATCGGGAGCTGCTGGACCTGGACGGCTATGACTGTTTGGCTGTGGTGAGCAGCCATACCTTCAACGCCGACGGTGTGATGTTCGAGTATACCCGCTCCCGCCATCAGCCGGGGTACTTTTCCTTTCAGGATACCGCCACCCGGCGGCGTTGAACCGCGCCGTGCAGCCCTCGGCACGGAGAGCTTCCGCGCACAAAAGAGCATTCAGCATAGGGATCATCAAAAAGAAGATTTTTTACTGACACCTTCAGAACAACAGAAAGACCACACAGCAAGCTGCAACGTCTGCTGTGTGGTCTTTCTTATTTTCAGAATATAACGTTTTCCTTTAGGGTATGGCCTGTCATGAGTACACGACCATCTCTTACGGCATAATCACACGCAACGGAAAAGACACTCTGGTGCTGAAACTATAATGAACACATTTGCGTATCCATAAACCCATTTTGTGATGCAACCCTTTACCGGTCTACGCCAACCCACCACACCGCCCATCTCCCCGCCAAACCGGAACAACGCTCTTTTTGCACTGCACAAATCTTAGCATCGTTTGGCGTAAAATTGGCGTATGGTGTAACAT
>JBJERT010000219.1:0-4761 GCA_051882435.1 Faecalibacterium sp. | reverse complement strand
GCGCCAGATGTTCACTTTTCTGCTGACAATCCAATGATTTCATGGTATACTATAACAATACGATAAAATCGCGCAAAAGCCTCTCTGAGAGCGATGACGGAAGGGGTACTGCGCGCTGAAACTCCCCCAGTCGCCTGCGGCGACAGCCCCCTCAAAGAGGGAGCCAAGAAGCGCTCTACTGCAACGCGGGCGCAGCCCCCGCGCGCGGGAGCGCGCAAACCAGTGCCGCCGCCTGCCGTCCAACCAACAAACTCGCCCGCCCATCGCGTAGGCGATGGGCGCATTGAAAAGCTTTTTCGGTTCCTTTTTCTCGAAAAAGGAACAAAAAGAAACAAAACCCCCGAAACGTAAAAACCGACAGGAAACGGAGAAACAACGCATGCTTTACAGCGAATTGCAGTGCAGCGAAGCCATCCACAAGGCTGTGGAGCGCATGGGCTTCCGCGAGATGACCGAGATCCAGGAAAAGACCATCCCCCTGATGATGGCGGGGCGGGACGTGATCGCCAAAGCGCCCACGGGCACGGGCAAGACCTGCGCGTTCGGCATCCCGGTGGCGGAGCATATCGAGCCGGAGAAGAAATACCCGCAGGCGGTGATTCTTGCGCCCACCCGGGAGCTTGCGCAGCAGATCGCCGGGGACCTGACCGACCTGACCTGTTTTATGCCGGAGGTGCAGGTAGCCTGTGTCTACGGCGGCGCGAATATGGAAAAGCAGGCCCGCCGTTTGGCCGAGGGCTGCCAGATCGTGGTGGCGACCCCGGGCCGCCTGATGGACCACTACAAGCGCCGCAGCATCGACCTGACGCATGTCCGGCAGATCGTTCTGGACGAGGCGGACGAGATGCTGAACATGGGTTTTTACAAGGACGTCCGGCATATCATCGATATCATGAAAGCGCGCCGGAGTCTTTCCATGTTTTCGGCCACCATCAGCCGCGAGGTCATGGACATCGGCTGGCTCTATCAGAAAGACGCCGAGGAGATCACGGTCCAGCCCCGAGAAGAAAGCCAGCCCAAGATCACCCAGTACATGCTGGAGACCTCGGGCCGCAACAAGCTCTCCGACCTGGCCCAGATCATCCTGAGCGAGGGCTACAAGCGGGTCATGGTGTTCTGCGATACCAAATTCAACACCGCGACCCTCGCCAACCAGCTGGCGCGCCTGGGCTTCTCGGTGGACTGTCTGCACGGGGACCTCTCCCAGAAGGAGCGCAACCAGATCATGCAGGCCTTCCGGGACGGGAAGCTCTCCATCCTTGTTGCCACCGATGTGGCTGCCCGCGGCATTGACGTCTCGGATGTGGATGCCGTCATCAATTACGACGTCCCCGCCGACAATGAGCATTATACTCACCGTATCGGCCGCACCGGCCGCGCCCGCAAGGAGGGCGTGAGCTACCTGTTCTATGTGCCGGAGGAGAAAAAACGAGTGCAGGAGCTGCTGCGCCTGACCCGCAATACCGAGCTTTGCACTCCGGTCCACTTCGACTTCAACCATGAGCGGATCGTAGTGGAGAAAAAGCAGGACAACGCCGACCGTTTCCAGATCAAATGCTATTTCTGAGCGACGTGCTCTTTTCAGCCCCGCAGCGGAGTTTGCGGGGCTTTTTGTATCCAGGAGGACTGAATCATGCTGTGGAATGCAAAAAACGGTTTTCTGACCTTGGACGAAGCCACAGTGGACTATGTGTGCTTCGGAACAGGGGCGCAGGCGCTCCTTCTGATCCCCGGTTTGGGGGATGGTATGACCACGGTCAAGGGCATGGCTCTCCCGCTGGCCTGGAGCTATCGCGCGTTTGCCAAACAATATCGGGTCTATCTGTTCAGCCGGAGAGAGCCTTTGCCGCAGGGATTCACGACCCGGCAGATGGCTGCGGATCTGGCACAGGCCATGGAGATGCTCAGGATCAGGCAGGCTGACGTGGTTGGCATCTCACAGGGCGGGATGATCGCGCAGTATCTTGCGATCGACTTTCCGCAAAAGGTGCGCAGACTGGTTCTGGCGGTAACGCTGGCGCGGCCCAATGCCATGGTCCGGCAGGTGGTCGGCGGCTGGATCGAGCTGGCCCGGAAAGGCGACTACCGCGCCCTGATGATCGACACGGCGGAAAAATCCTACTCCGAAAAAAGATTGAAAACCTACCGCCTGCTGTATCCTGTTCTGGGTTGCTTTGGAAAACCCAAAAATAAAGAGAGATTTTTGACGCAGGCGTCTTCCTGTATCACGCATGACGCGTTTGCGGAGTTGGGCCGCATTGCCTGCCCGACGCTCGTTCTCGGCGGAGAGCAGGACCGCATCGTTGGGCCGCAAGGCTCCCGGGAGCTGTCAGAGAAAATCTCGGACAGCACACTTTATCTCTACCCGGAGCTAGGGCACGCTGCCTATGAGGAAGCAAAGGATTTCAACACGCGCATTCAGGCTTTTTTGGGCGGCAGAACAGGAACCGTATAAAAACCATATAAAAATATCCATTTCTCCCTTGACCTTCCCCCTTGTGGAAGGTGTAAACTATGCTCGTAAGGAGGCAGCCAGACCATGAAGATCAACGAAGTGGAAGCGGCCGTCGGCGTGACCAAGAAGAATATCCGCTTTTATGAAGAGGAAGGCCTTATCACACCCAGCCGGGAACCCGGCAACGGCTACCGCAGCTATTCGCAGGCGGACGTGGAGCGTCTGCGCCGCATCAAGCTGCTGCGCAAGCTGGATGTGCCGCTGGCCGAGATCCGCCAGATGCTGGAGGGCGGCTGTACGCTGGCCGAAGGCATGGCGCGTCAGCGCGAACGGCTGGAACTGCGGCGCGCCGATCTGGATGAGTCCATCGACTTCTGCTCGCGGCTTCAGGAGGAGCCGGGCTGCCTCGAAGAACTGGATGTGGAACAGGCGCTGGTGCGCCTGACCGCACGGGAACAGCAGGGAGTGACATTCGTGAACATCGAGCACACAGACAAAAAAGCGGAGCGTTATCTTGGTGCGTGTGTGGGCGCGGCCCTGTTCATTGCGCTGATGGCGTTCGTCATCGGTATCATGGCATGGGCGTTTTACGTCGACCCGCAGGAGGCCCCGCCGTGGCCGTTCCTTGTGGTGCTGTTCGGCATCCCGGTGGCCTGCATCCTTGGTACGCTGAAAGTTCTGGTGGAACGGATCGACGAGATCGGAAAGGGAGAAGAAGATGCTTATCGCAACTATTAACGAGGTCCCCGGCAAGCAGATGGAGATTCTGGGCGTCGTGCGCGGCAGCACGGTCCAGAGCCGCAACTTTGGCCACGACATTCTGGCGGGCTTCCGCTCGCTGGTGGGCGGCGAGGTGCGCGACTATGCGGACATGCTCATCGAGGCGCGTCAGATCGCCACGGGGCGCATGGCCAAGGAGGCCGAGGCTTTGGGCGCGGACGCAGTAGTGGGCATGCGCTACGCCTCTGCCAGCGTGATGCAGGGCGCCGCGGAAGTGATCGCGTATGGAACGGCGGTGAAGTTCAAATGAAACAGAAAAATGAATTGACCCTTTATCTGGCGTTTGCCTTTGGTCTGGCGTGGATCTGTCAGGTGGGCGGCTGCATCGCCCTGGGGCAGGGACATCAGGCGGTTTATCAGATCGCACTCATGGTCACGATGCTTTGCCCGCTGGCGGCGGTGCTGGTGGTCACGCGGCTGTTTGGGCATCGTCCGTCCGGCGTGAAATGGCGGCCGCAGTTCCGCGGAAAGCTGCGCTTCTGGCTGGCCGCGTGGTTTGGCCCGGCGGTGTTCGCGGTGCTGGGGGCGGCGCTGTACTTCCTGATCTTTCCCTCCCGCTTTGATCCGAGCGGCAGCTATCTGAAAGCAATGATGGGCGAGGCTGTGGCGGAGCAGCTTGCGCAGCAGGGCATTACGCCCACGGTCTATGCTCTGATCTGCCTGGTGCAGGCGCTGACCTATGCACCGCTGGTCAATATGCTGTTCGCTGTGGGCGAGGAAGCCGGATGGCGCGGCTTCATGCTGCCGATGCTCAAGGAACGGTTTGGTCTGTGGAAGGGGCGTATCATCGGCGGCGTCATCTGGGGCATCTGGCACTGGCCGGTGATGCTGCTGTCGGGCTATGAGTACGGCACGGACTATCTGGGGGCGCCGGTTCTGGGCCTTGCCGTATTTTGTCTGGTCTGCTTTGCCTGGAGCACACTGCTCGATATCCTTTATGAAAAGACCAACTGCATCTGGGTGCCTGCCATCGGCCACGGCGCGATCAACGCAAGCGCCGGAGTCGCCTCGGCGTTTATCCGCACAGAGGATCTTTATTACTCCGTGCTTGGTCCCATGCCGGTAGGCCTCATCGCCATTTTGCCTGCTCTGGTGCTGGCAGTCTGGCTGACCTGGAAGGAAGCAAACACGAAACAAGAGGCATAAAGATACCATTCCCGGAGCCTGTGATCGGAACAGGTTCCGGGAATCGCTTTATAATAAGGAAATAAAGCAAAACGACCTGACTTTTGCATACAAAAAACTATTCAAAACGCCAAAGGCGAAAAAAGGGTCGAAAAAAGTGCAAAAAGGGCTTGCCAAATGGGCAGGAGTATGGTAATATACTCAAGCGCCAGGCGCAGCGGAAAAGAATGACTTCTCCGCGAGAAGTAAACCGGTCAGAACCAATCGGAAGCCGAGCGAAAGTTCACTTCCCACGTTCGAACAAAAAACCGAAAAACTTCAAAAAAGCGCTTGACAAAAAGCCACATCAGTGGTAAACTAAACAAGCTGTCAGCCGCGAGGCTGAGGCGCACAGGACCTTG